>CBFGYQ010000255.1:0-3612 GCA_965652995.1 uncultured bacterium | reverse complement strand
GGAATGTATCGTGCGTGTAAGAGCAGCGATGGTGGAGTTGAAATAAAGATCTACAAAGAGTAACAGCATTAGTCTACCACGCCTCGACCCGACGTTATTCCCCATTCATCTTTACCACAATGTTTACAAGCGGGTTTCGTGTTGGCTTCTTGCAATGCTGTATAACCACAGTCAATGCATGCATATAATCCGTTTTCAGGAATGGTCTTGTAGACCTTATCTGCCTGTTCCGGTAAAATGCAAAGCCCGGGTTTTACTTCTTTTCCTTCATTTCTAAAAATGCTTACATCACCATTTACCTCAAGTATAGCAATGCGTATTTGCCCTAAATGTTCAATACCCCTTTCCCGTAGCTCCATATAAAATTCATCGAACGAAAGGTCTTCATACGATTGTATTTCATGTGTGTAAACACCATCTTTTATTATAGTGATAGGCTTGCCTTCCAGGAACTTTGTAAGCCTTCGGGATTTTAAAAGAAAGTATGTAACGATGCGGTAAAGAAATACAATGCAAAGGATTGTTACGATAGCATGCAGCACACCCACATCTTTGTAAAAGCCGATATCTCCGGCGGCAGAACCTAGCGTGAGGATAATCACCAACTCGAATACAGATAACTGGCGAATGCCACGTTTGCCGGTTATTTTCAACCCAACAATAACCGTGACAAACCCAATGAGGCAACGTAGCAGAATTTCTAACAGAAATTTCCACTCCTCGTCACCCAATAAGAACTTGGCAACTTCTTCGCTCATTACTGACAATTATACATAACCAAGACACTACAAAAAATGTTCCTTCACGAAAAATCTTCAGTAGAATTTTTATCAAGTTCCTGGACATCACCACTTTCCATTCCTTCAATACTAATCTCTCCAATACTATATCGCACCAACCTTAATGTAGGAAAACCAACCGCTGCTGTCATCTTTCTTACTTGTCTGTTTTTGCCCTCTGTAATGGTAAGTGCTATCCATGATGTAGGAATATTTTTTCTGAAACGAATAGGTGGGTTTCTTTCAGGTAGTCTTGGTTCATTAATTTTTCTTGCTATAGCTTTTGCAGTTTTATGTTGCTTGCCATCCACAGAAATAGTTACACCATTTTCTAATTGTTGTAACGCTTCCTTCGTTATCTCTCCTTCCACTTGCGCATAATAAGTTCGCTCGTGTTTATACTTTGGCTCTAGTAGCCGATGCGTAAGTTGTTTATCATTCGTCAAGATCAACAAACCTTCACTATCATAATCTAATCTACCAACCGGATAAATGTCTTTCTCAATAGAAGGAAAATAATCTGCCAGTGTTTCTTTATCGCCTTCTTTTGAAAATTGTGATAACACTTGGTAAGGTTTGTAAAAAATAAAATAGCGAAACATAAACGATGTTGTTACAATTATCAATGAAGAATGAAAAACGAAAGAAAATTTTTTATGAAGATAAAATTACAATCGCGTTGTGACTATCAGTTTGTATAAAAAATATTGTTGGCTGAAATTCGCTGTGGCAAAGGGTTTCAAGGGGATAAAAAAAGTTCGGTCAGTGTTGTGATGCTGCCGAACTCTTATAAGGATGGGTTAGTAAGTACAATCCTATCACAATATTAAAAAAGATTTCTTCTACTAAAAAAATTATTTGCAAAATTTTTTTTAGTGTTGATAAGATGTGAATTGCTGTAAGTTGATTTGTTGTTGTGTGTATGTGTGATTGTGATGTAGAATATCACAAAATTAAACAGCATGAAAAGTGATTATCAAAATCACAAATCAACAAAACCACGAACCAACGGAGATTACCAATCTTTCTCCACTTTCACTTTTACTGCTTTGCCTTTTTCTTTTTTATCGTGTAGCTTTTTTTCTTCTTGTGCTAATGCGTTCAATAATTGCTCTGCTTGCTTTTCACTAAGCTTACTAGGTTGTGGTTGAGGCTTTTGCTGTTCTTTTTGTTCTTCTTTTTTATCCTGCTGGTTGTCTTGGTTTTGTTGCTGTTGATCTTTATTCTGTTCTCGTTGGTCTTTATTCTGATCGTCCTTGTTTTCTTGATCTTGCTTATTGTCTTTGTTTTTATCTTTATTCTTATCTTTTCCGCCACCACCTTGATTTTTCTTCATCATCTGCTGTGCATAGCTCAAATTGTATTTAGCATCTTCATCTTGCGGATTTTTTCTTAGAGCTTGTTTATATGCGTTTACAGCCTCTTCCCATTTCTGCTCGCTCATGTAGGTATTGCCAATGTTATAGTCCGTTGATGCTTTTACTCTTGGGTCGTTTGCTTTCTTGGAAAGTGCATCATAGGTTTTTCTTGAACCGTCATAATTTTTTTGCTGATACAACGCATTTCCTAAATTGAAAATCCCCGGTAAGTAATTCGGATTTTTTTTCAACGCATTTTGATATACCGTCGCAGCTTCTTTGTATTTTTTTTCTTCATACAATTTATTCCCAGTGCGCACTTGCTTTTGCTGTCCTTGCACATTAGAACAAAAAGCGATCAATAATAAACTTGTAATAACACCTTTCATCATCTCAAAACCGTTTTAGAATTTTTAAAATTTGCTCCCGGCAACAACCATTCTACCAACAACAACACAAATGCAATGATCAAAAAATATTGAAAATAACTTGCGTAACTATTGAAGCTCACAGCACCTAAACTCTTCTGCTCCATACCATCAATCTCATCTACCAAACGCGAAGCAACTGCATCAGTATTGCGCAGCAAACTATAAGTACCATCACCTGCTGATGCGATTGATTTCAATTCGTTTTCATTGAGTTTACTCACGATAGGTTTTCCTTCGTTATCCACTTTCACTGCTTTGGTTGATGGATCAAATAATGTTGCACCTTCCGGCGAACCAATACCAACAGTATGAATAACCACTCCTGCATCACGTGCTTCTTTTACTTTTTCTATCACAGCTTCATCATGATCTTCCCCATCAGAGATCACGATCAATGATTTGTATTTTCTTTCTTTTTGCGAGAATGATTGTGTTGCCATATCTACCGCTTCACTTATCACCGTTCCCTGTGTTGGCACCATATCAGGATTGATGTTTTGCAACAACATTTTTACCGCGCTGTAGTCAATAGTTAATGGCACCTGTAAATAAGCCTTTCCTGCAAACACCACTAAGCCCACGCGATCATTTTTCATCTTATCCAGCATAGCAGAAATAAGTTGTTTGGCGCGCGTCAATCTATCCGGTTGAATGTCTTTTGCGAGCATACTTTTACTCACATCCAATGCTATCATCACATCCAAACCCTTGCGCTGCGTAGTTTCTGTGCCTGTTCCTTTTTGCAAATTAGCCCAACCGATAACCACGGCACTAAATGCCAACAACAATAAAATAAACTTTAGCGTGGCACGACCTGGAATAAAACCTAACAACTGACTATTCACCAATCGTTCATCGCCTAGTTTTTTCAATTTCTTGGTACGCCAAACGATCATTACTACAAATAGCAACAAGAACAACAAAGCTGCTGCGAGATAATATAGATGTTCGGTATGTTGGAAACGGTACATTTTTCAAAGTCAAAATTTACAATTCAAAAAACTAATAGATTTTATTGTGCCGCCTGTTTGCTACTATTAAGCA
>CBFGYQ010000254.1:0-3663 GCA_965652995.1 uncultured bacterium | reverse complement strand
AATAACTTCACAATTCCCCATTTCCGTTTATTATAGATTATTTATTCCTTTATTGCTACCCACTACCATATCCAAGGCGTTATATATTGATTCGGATATGATCGTAGTGGATACCTTACAGCCGCTTTGGGAAACCGACATAACTCATTATCCCGTAGCTGCAAGCATTGATAGAATCCATGATGATATTCGTGTTTATAATCGTCTTGGCGACCATCTTACTAACGGGTATTACAATAGCGGTATGCTGCTCATGAACTTGGATATTTGGCGCAAAGAAGGTTTAACCAAAAAAATACTTGAATTTGTAGCTGCAAACGCCGAAAACTGTCTATATCCTGACCAAGATGGAATCAATTGTGTTTTAGCCGGCAGAATAAAGAAAGTACCTTTCAAGTACAACTACATTTCTTTTCAAAGTCTAGAAGATGTCTATGTCAGAAAAGAACTCCATGAAGAATTGTTTGAGGCTGCAAAAAATCCGGCTATCATTCATTTCATAGGATTGCCAAAGCCTTGGTATCAAGATTCATTTCATCCATTACACAATAAATGGCTGGAAGCCAAACAACACACACCTTGGAAAGGACAAAAACTACTTTCTCCTCATAAAGGCTTAAATAAATATCTGGCTTTTAGAGTATGGAAAAAGATAATGACTAAGCTAAAGATCGCTTAGACTTTATTTGCCAAAACTTATTATTAGGAACGTATGACTCGTGTAAAAATCACTTTCTCAAATACAAAACCATTATTTAGTTGTAGCATCCCGGTTCGGATCACTGACATTAACTATGGCAACCATCTTGGGAATGATAAATTACTATCAATTATTCATGAAGCACGTATGCAGTTATTGAGTTCTTGGAATTTTACAGAAATGGATGCAGGCGGGAATAGTTTGATTATGGGTGATGTAATGATCGCATACAAAGCAGAAGCATTTTATGGAGATTTACTTGTTGTAGAAATACATGCTACAGAGTTAACCAATAAAAGTTTCGACTTGCTTTATAATATATCCGCCTCAAGAAAAGATGTACTGATAACAATAGCACACGCAAAAACAGGTATGATTTGCTTTGACTATAAATTGAGAAAAATAGCTGTTTTAAAAGAGCCTTTAAAAACACGATTATCAAATGCTAAAAATTAGACGATTTTCATTTACATTTGCACTCCCAAATGGCGAGGTAGCTCAGTTGGTGAGAGCGCAGGATTCATAACCCTGAGGTCTCGGGTTCAAATCCCGATCTCGCTACAAGTTCTAAAGCCGCTGCAATAGCGGCTTTTATCATTTTATATCGCGTTTAGAAAAGAAGCCTGACGACTCTAAACGAAATCCTAAGTCCAAACCCACGATAAGAATAGCAACAGATTGTAATAGAAAAATGCAACCGTTTGCCAAACAATTCAATTCTTGAGCCCTTCTAGAATCTACAAATCATGTAAATCTTTTCAATAATAGTGTAACAATCACTCCTGCAGCCGTCGGTAATTTTGTGCAATAATTTACTACGATGGCAAATAATAATGACCTGCAGGTATATCTTCCTTTGGAACAAGTAGAAAGTGAACATTGCTCACTTATAGTTGATAATGGCCTTGATAAAGTTCCAGGAATTCTGTCTCATAAGGTTGAATTGAACAATCAACGGGCAATTATCAAGGTAAAGGATGACGATGTAATACCTCAAGCGATCAAAGCAATTCGTGACTTAGGCTATGGGGTCACTACTGTCAAAAAAAAACAATTCCTGTACTGAAGATGACTTGTGCTTCTTGCGCCGTAAGTGCAGAGAGTATGATCAAAGCACAAGTTGGCGTGATCAGTGCATCTGTAAACTTTTCATCTGAAACTGTGACAGTAGAGTATCTTCCTAATATTATTACGGTTGAAAAGATACGTGATGCTGTACGCTCAATTGGGTATGACCTTTTTATCGAACAAGAAGACTCAAAAGCAGAAACACTCGAAGCCATTCATGAAAAAAAATTCAATCAATTAAAAATAAGAACAATTGGTGCTGTGATATTGTCTTTGCCTATAGTGGTAATTGGTATGTTTTTTATGAATATCCCTTTTGCAAATTATATTATGTGGGTACTCGCTACACCGGTAGTTGCATGGTTCGGAAAGGATTTTTTTATTAATGCATGGAAGCAAGCAAAACACCGTTCTGCTAACATGGATACATTGGTGGCGGTTAGTACAGGTGTAGCTTATCTTTTTAGTGTCTTCAATACCCTCTTCCCTGATTATTGGCATGCTAAAGGTTTACATGCCCATGTATATTTTGAAGCTGCTGCTGTGGTAATTGCCTTTATTCTTTTAGGAAAATTACTAGAAGAAAAAGCTAAAGGCAACACGTCTGCTGCAATCAAAAAATTAATTGGTCTACAACCTAAAACTGTCACAGTAATTGATGAAGGTGGGCATCAAATGTCTACACCAATTGAAAACATTGTTATTGGAGATAACATACTTGTAAAACCAGGAGAGAAAATTGCCGTTGATGGTATTGTCATAAAAGGGAGCTCATATGTAGATGAAAGTATGTTGAGTGGCGAACCAGTAGCAGTGAAAAAAGAAGAGAATGAAAAGGTGTTTGCAGGAACAATTAACCAGAAAGGCAGCTTTCAGTTTAAAGCCGAAAAAGTAGGTGCAGATACAATGCTGGCTAATATCATCCGAATGGTACAAGATGCACAAGGCAGTAAAGCACCGGTTCAAAAATTTGTAGATAAGATCGCTGGTATTTTTGTTCCTGTTGTTATCATTATTGCCTTCCTTTCATTTGTTGTATGGTTCATAGCTGGAGGTGAGAGTGGATTCACACAAGGACTTCTTGCATTTGTGACCGTATTGGTCATTGCATGTCCTTGTGCATTGGGACTAGCCACTCCAACAGCTATTATGGTGGGAGTGGGTAAAGGTGCCACAAATGGCATTTTGATAAAAGATGCAGAAAGCCTTGAACTGACCAAACAAATTGATAGCATAATTCTTGACAAAACGGGAACTATAACCGAAGGCAAACCGGTTGTGACAGATATAGCATGGTTGAAGAATGATGACACCGCAAAACAAGTACTTTTCAGTATTGAAAAACAATCGGAACACCCTCTCGCAAGTGCAGTTACAGAATTTTTTAAAAAACTATCTCCACTTGCTATTACCTCATTCGAAAGCATTACTGGTAAAGGAGCTTCGGCCGTTGTAGATGGATCTCACTACTTCGTTGGCAATTATAAATTACTTAATGAACACAATATCGAAGTATCACCAGATTTATTAAATAATGCACAACAATGGAGGAAAGAATCAAAAACAGTCATTTGGTTTGCGGACAATAAAAGCGCATTAGCCGTATTCGCAATTGCAGATAAGATCAAGAATACATCTATCTCCGCTATCATTAATACCATCTCCAACCATTGCAACCTTTTTCCCTTCAGCCTGCAATTTTTTTACAAAAGCTGCTTTTTCTTCAGGCAGTACTTCTGCTTTGTAATGATGTATTCCTATTTGTTCTGATACTGCTTTCGCTGTCGCCTCATTGTCACCCGTTAGCATATAAACATCTATGCCCATTGTTTTTAATTGTCTGATAGCGGAGATAGATGTATTCTTGATCTTATCTGCAATTGCGAATACGGCTA
>CBFGYQ010000253.1:0-3692 GCA_965652995.1 uncultured bacterium | reverse complement strand
TTCAGGTTTTTCAACGCCTCCAAAATCTTATCAAAACTCTCCCAGTTGCGGGCAGCCTTACCGATACCGCCATATACCACAAGGTCTTCAGGACGCTCTGCCACTTCGGGGTCAAGGTTGTTTTGTATCATGCGGTAGGCAGCTTCTGCTACCCAGTTTTTGCAGTTTAACGTATTTCCTGTTGGGGATTTGATTGTACGTTTTGCCGTGTTAGTATTACTCATGTTTTTTTAATTTTTTATTGTCCCAGCTTTATAATTTCTATTAAACTTTTACAGCCTTGGCACCGTTCAAGGTAGTTGCTGCTATTGGGCTTTTCCTATGATTAGTAATTTTGTATTATAAGCAATACTGTTCAGGTAATAAGCAATTTCCAATCGTTCTTTATACATCTTGTCTTTATTCACTTTAGTTTTCTCTTCATCTTCGTGAGAGTGAGCAGCAAAAGCCGTTCTGTCAAGTTTGAAATCCATAATTATAAATTTTCTTCACTCGCATCATTGCAGCTATGAGTATTGTCTTTCAATTGAATAGTGTTAGCTGCAATCTAATAATTTGACAAATACTGAGAATGCGCCTCACTCTATTTAGCTTTTCATTTTCTATCAAGAGGCGCAATGACGCGAGAATATATTATTACTCCGCAAACACCTCCAACAAATCTATCTCCAATCCTTCCAATGTTATCACAGGCACTTTGGAGTCTTCAGAATATATTTTTCGGAGTTGGTATTTGCCGTCTATCAAGTCATAAACAACAATTGTTTCATCTCCCATAAAAACTATCCAATACTCTTTCACTCCATTCTCTTCAAAAAGTTGAAACTTAGTTTCCAATTCTCTTTTTGGGTTGCCTTTACTCGCTATTTCTATTATCCAATCGGGTGCGCCTATGCAACCTTTATCATCCAATTTACTCCTATCACATATTACACATATATCTGGCTGCACAACGGTATAAATCTCTTTGTTGTCTGTAGATTTCTTTTTGTCTAAAAAACGAACATCAAAAGGGGCATCATAAACTCTACAATCTTTACCTTCTAAATAATTGAATATTCTCGAACTCATCCGAATAGAAACATCCTGATGCTTCCGCGAAGGCGCAGGCGACATTCTATACAGCCATCCTTTTATCAACTCCACACGCTCCTGAAAATGCCAAGTAAGATAGTCGGCATAAGTATAACGTTTTGAAGTATCTAACTGATTGATGTCTGTAATCATAACTCTAAATTTACGCCAATATTCTCTACTCCACTATTACCAATGTATAATCCTTCTTGCCTTTTTGCAGCAACAAATATTTGTCGTTCAGCAAATGACTGGCTTCTATTTTATGGTCTGCTGCTACCTTTTCTTTGTTGATGCTAAACCCTCCGCTCTGTATCATTTTACGTGCTTCTCCTTTGCTGGCAAAGACTTTATTATCTGCTAAGAAACCCAGAAAATCAAATTCTACATTCAGAATTTCTTTACTCGTTTTTGCTTGCTTTACACCATCCATCACTTCCAATAGTTGTTTTTCATTCAATGATCGCAGTGTTTCCACCGCCGCGTTGCCAAATAATATTTCGGATGCTTGTTGGGCAAATTCTAAATCCTCTTTGCTGTGTACCAACTCCGTTATCTCTTCTGCCAATGCTTTTTGCAGTTTGCGCTGATGCGGCGCTTGCTTGTGTTCTTCTATTAAAGCATATAGTTCCTCTACAGGTTTGAATGAAAAACTCAACGACAATTTCTCAGCATCTTCATCTTTCAAATTCAGCCAAAACTGATAGAACTGATATGGCGATGTGCGTTCTCTATCCAACCAAATCGTTCCGCTTTCTGTTTTACCAAATTTACCTCCATCACTTTTCGTTATCAAGGGACTCGTCATTGCAAAAGCCTCCCCCCCACTCATTCTACGAATTAATTCAGTTCCCGTCACAATATTTCCCCATTGGTCTGCACCGCCCATTTGCAGTTTCAATCCTTTCTCGGTATGGAGGTAGTAAAAATCGTAACCTTGAATGAGTTGGTAAGAAAACTCAGTAAATGAAAGTCCTGTTTCCAAGCGGCTTTTCACGGAATCTTTACTCATCATATAGCCCACGGTTATGTGCTTGCCAACATCCCGAATAAAATCTAAAAAGCCATAATCTTTAAACCAATCATAGTTATTCACCATCACGGCTGCGTTGGGTTTGCTCTCATCAAAATCCAAAAATTTTTCGAGTTGCTTGCGGATGCCCGAGCAGTTTTTTTCGATGGTTTCTCTGTCTAATAAATTACGCTCTGCCGACTTTCCCGAAGGGTCGCCAATCATACCCGTAGCGCCGCCCACCAACGCATAAGGTTTATGTCCTGCCAATTGCAGTCTTTTCAACAAGGTTATCTGCAACATACTGCCCACATGCAGGCTATCTGCCGTAGGGTCGAAGCCGATGTAGCCGGAGGTCATTTCTTTTTGAAGTTGCTCTTCTGTACCCGGCATCACATCGTGTATGAGGTTGCGTTGTTGTAGTTCTTTTACAAGATTCATTTTTGAAAAAATAGAATTTGCGCAAATGTAACGGGTTTTGACAGATAATATTAAAGCACAATATTGGTCAGCATTCTACGTTTATTTCATGTTATCTGTTTAGGAAATGCTAATTTTATTCGTTGTTTTTATCTGAATTCCTTAAATGAGAAAAAGACTATCCCTCTTAGCCCTAAGTTTTGTTTTGTTAGCAACTATTTCGATTGCACAACGCCGCATCTACGTCAATGAATACCTGAACATAGGTGTAGGTGCCCGCGGACTATCTCTTGCAGGTTCACAGGCGGCTATCGCTAATGATGTGACGGCAGCCTATTGGAATCCGGCAGGACTTATGTATATCAAGAATGATTTGGAAGTAGGATTGATGCATGCCGAATATTTTTCGGGTAATGCCAAATATGATTATGGCGCTATTGCCAAGCCGCTAAAAGATAAAAAACGTGTTGTTGCTTTTTCTGCTTTACGCTTCGCTATAGATGATATTCCGAATACTATAGATTATATACAGCCCGATGGCTCGTTTGATGAGAGCAAATTAAAATCTATGTCGGCAGGCGATTATGCTTTTTTATTATCGTATGCTCAAAAGCTGAAATTATTCAAGAAGGATTCTCTATTCCAAACAACTGTGGGTGGTAATGCAAAGATCATTTACCGACATCTTGGTAAGATGGCAAATGCCTGGGGCTTTGGTATTGACTTGGGCATACAGACCAGATATAAACAATGGCGTTTCGGTATCATGGCAAAAGACATCACTACTACTTATACATCTTGGAGTTTTCACTTAACAGAAAGAGAAAAACAAGTGTTCGGGCAAACAGGAAATGAAATACCCATCAAATCTTATGAACTAATGTATCCTCGCTTGAATTTTGGTGTGGCTAGAACTTTATTAAAACCAGGAAAGAGAATACAAGTGCTTGCAGAGTTGGGAGTTGACATGACAACAGATGGCAATCGCAATACGCTCATTCACACCAATGCAGTAAGTTTCGATCCTCACTTGGGTATTGAAGCCAGTTATAAAAATTCAATTTATCTAAGAGCAGGTATTGGAAATTTCCAACGAGTATTGGATGATAAAGACACTTCCAACACACAAAAGATCATGATCTATCAGCCATCTGTAGGTGTAGGATTAAATCTTGGTGCTATCAAT
>CBFGYQ010000252.1:0-3695 GCA_965652995.1 uncultured bacterium | reverse complement strand
GTGAAAATGCTTTCACTGATCTATGGTGGTGCCATTCTTGTGACTATTGCTTCTTTATTATACTTCGCACACGTTCTTTTTATCATTCGTAAACTTTCTACCAATGGACATTGATCTAAGAGATCCGCACTACGCTCTTAAACATAAAATTATACAAGCCCTTTACGAAGTTGTAGATCCCGAATTGGGTATCAATATCATTGACCTTGGATTATTTTACAATATTGAGATCAATGAACCTGATAAAACAGTTGAAGCAGAAATGACGTTGTCTACACCTTCTTGTCCAATGGGTGGTTTGATATCCAGTCATGTAAAACTAGCCATAGAAAGTATAATGCCGCATTATACAGTTGCTGTAGAAATCGTTTGGGAACCCAGATGGAATTCGGATATGATAAGCGAAAGAGGACGTGA
The DNA here is from genome assembly GCA_965652995.1 of uncultured bacterium. Taxonomy (GTDB): domain Bacteria; phylum Bacteroidota; class Bacteroidia; order Chitinophagales; family Chitinophagaceae; genus JAFIGV01. The sequence goes on along the minus strand of CBFGYQ010000252.1, from coordinate 3,278 downwards.
GCTTCTCGGATGGTAAGCTTTGAGCTACTCTTACAAATCCTTTTTCTTAAAAATTCTCACAGAAAGCAATAGCGGAAATATAACCCATAATAGCATGCAGCTTATTGAGAAAATACTTCCTGTGGCAGAACCTAGAAATTTTTTAAACAAGGCACCGGAATAACCCATTAACACAGCCACATCCAATTGAAGCAACATCAACACTCTTCCCAAATCAATTGGGTTCAAGGCAATGATCCCTATCACTGCTTGGTCTATCGGGTAGTCGCTGAAGGAATAAATAAACGCGATCAGCAATCCATCAAATAAGAGTGTGAAAAACAAAGCCGTTACAATAGCAATGCCTATGCCCTTGGTTTTGTCTTTGGATTTTACAAAAATGAGTAAGGCTAAGGAAGAAAAAATTAGTGTGAGTAATATGCCTGTCAACACCAAAATAAGAGACTCTGTGCCTGAAACGAGTAACAGTAATGGAAGTCCTATTCCTATTGCATATGCTCCGCAGAGTGCCAGTGCCAGTGCAAAATATTCTGAAAGGATTACTTTTTGCCGTTTTACAGGCTGGGAGAGAAGTAACTCTGTAAATTCAATTGAATTAAAAAAATAAATTGTTGCGAAAAGTATTGTTACAATTGGTACGAACAGTAAAGTAATATTTAATAAGCTTAATAAGCCCTTAGAAGGATTCGCATCTAGCTGTAGGACGCTTATTGCGAGAACAGCAAGGATAAGTGTATAAAACAAGATGATCTTGTTTCTAAGCAAATCGAGTAGTACGTATTTAATAATTGTTCTCATTACATATATCTTGAAGCCGGCAATTCATTTTTCATTACCTGTGCGATTACTTTATTTAATTTGACCTCACCTGTATCTAACTGCAGTTCTTCTACAGTCTTGTAAAACATCAACTTCCCATCCTGTAGGTAAACAATATGGCTTGCAATACCTTCCAGATCACTCAATACATGTGATGTGATGAGTACGAGTTTTCCTGCAGTTCGTTCTTTAAGTATTTTCTCTTTAAGTAGCTCGCTAGATACAGGATCTAAACCTGCTGTTGGCTCATCAAGGATGTAGATATCAGGAGAAAAAAGAAATGCTAATGAAGCACTTACTTTTTGCCTGGTACCTCCTGAAAGACTACGCATAGTTTTGTTTTTCAACTTATCTAAACCAAAACCGTATATCAGCTCTTCATCATAATGTTGATGATCTGTTCTTATTTCTTTGATGAGGGCGATCACTTGCTGAATGGTCATGTTATCGGGATAACGACCTATTTGCGGCATATATCCTATAGCAGATCGATACTTGCAATCTTTAGTTACCAATTGTCCGTTAATGGTAATTTTTCCTTTTTCCGGAATTACTAAACCAAGAATAGATTTGATCAAAGTTGTCTTGCCGGAGCCGTTCGGTCCCAGCAAAGAAATTGCTTGCCCTTTCTGAAGCTGTAGATTGATATTGTCTAGTGCTTTGAACTTGCCAAATGATTTTGTAAGACTCTCTATTCCGATCATAATTTCCATTTTTTTGTTCGCGGTCCGGTATCTTTCAGTTGGTCAGGTGTGATGCTCGGCATTACATTTTCCACTCTGTCCATTATATTGGTTAGGAGGCTTCTATACAAGATCATAGCTGTAGGGATTCGTTCTGTGATTACAGAATATATGCTTACAGGATAATAAGGTACATCTCCAACGCCATTGCGGTCCAAATCATAACCATCATATTTATCCCAATAATTACCGGTGAAAGTATTGAGCATCATGGTGCCATTGGTAGCCACATCAAAGGAGTTTCCCAAGAAATTATTTTTCTCAAAAACATTATTATCACAGCTCGCTTGTATTCGCATTGCCCACCCGTTACTTGTAAATTCGTTACACGATACATAAATACGACTGCTGCCTTCCATATAGATCCCAATTGTATTCTTGTTGAACTTGTTATGTTCTATTTTGCTATCTGTGATGTCTTTCAATAGAATACCGTAGGAAGCGTCCCCCCAATTGTGATAAAATACATTCTTGTACATCGTCACACCTTTCGTGTACATCACAGCTACTCCCGCACCGTTATATTTGAATGTATTATACTCATAAATGTCATTGTGAGAGAACATGAAGTGTAAGCCATACCTTACATTGTTGGAGGAGATATTCCGACTGATTTTTGAGTGGGTCACAAACTCGAAATATATTCCATCTCTATGACCCGATATAGTATTGTTGTTTATGAACAACTCACTACATTTCCATGCATGAACACCATTTCCAGATTGCAGTTCACTTTTGGCTGAAGATTTAATAATGTTATTGCTTACGGTACATTTACTGCTGTTTTGTATATGTATAGCATAGGTAGTATTAAGTATTTTGCATTGAGATACATGAACGTTCTTGACATCTTGCATCTTGATACCGGCCATATCTACCAAGCTGCTTTTTCCTGTATTCTGTATTTGCAATCCACGAATCACAACGCCATCTGCAGCTATAGTGAATAGCTCATCTTTTTTCTCCCCGTCAAATACCGGATATTCTTCTCCAATAATATACAGCTTTTTTTTTACCGCTATTTTTTGCTGCTTGTAAATTCCTTTACCTATAAGAATAGTGTCTCCCGGCGCTGCCTTGTCTAATACAAGTTGAAGCTTATCAGAAGGTGTCACTTTTCTGGTAACGGCAGCTATTGTCGTAGAAAAAATAATACAAAAAAGAAAAAGTATCAGGCGGTTAGTAAGCATTTTTTATTTTAGGTTATCCCAGGTTAAGATTTCAATACCCAGGCTGTCTTTTAAAGACATCGCTTCTTGCTGATCGCGAAAAGCGGCATAATTTCCATTCATAGGACTTTTGAAAAATTCATGTTGTAAATACACGGCAGACGAGGCGTCAAGAGGTTTATCTGCATTTTTATAATATTCTTCAATGAATAATTGACCTAGTTCAATTTCCGGATGATCAGAAAGATAATTCTTCATGCATATAAGGTCATCGAATTTCGCCACTTTCCCCTTCTTGTCTATAAGCTCTGATGCAAAACGATCATCCATAATCGTCATTTTACAATCTGCACAAGCATCACTACCGTATTCAATAGGTTCATAACCCCGACTACAAGAGGTAGTCATAAAAATAAGGATACAAGGTATTGCCAGTTTTAATTTTTTCATGATAGTTTTCGTTTAGATTTTTTCCATTCATAAAAACAAGTACCCGCCAAAATGATTCCTGCTGAGATGTAAAACCAGCCACCAATATGTGGTTGCG
>CBFGYQ010000251.1:0-3706 GCA_965652995.1 uncultured bacterium | reverse complement strand
AAAATGAAATTCCGAACAAGCCACAACAAATATGGACTCAAGGTGAAACACAATCCAATTCTCATTGGTTCCCAACATTAGATCAGCCGAATGAAAAGTTTACACTTACCCTGAGTTTATTAGTACCCGAAAACTTACAAACATTAAGTAATGGAAAGCTCGTGAGTTCGAAGCAGGAAAAATCCGGTTGGAAAATAGATAAATGGGAAATGAATCAACCAATACAAACTTATGCAGTGATGTTTGCAATTGGAAATTTTGCCATTGTAAAAGATAAAGAATGGAAAGGAAAAGAAGTGAGTTATTATGTAGAACCTGAATATGCACCTTATGCAAAAAAAATGTTTAAGAATACTCCTGAAATGATGGAATACTTCTCAGAAATCACAGGAGTTGATTATCCTTGGAGTAAGTACAGCCAGATAGTGGTACGCGATTATGTAAGTGGTGCCATGGAAAATACAAGTGCTAGCTTGTTTGGAGAATTTATGAATCAGAATGCAAGAGAGAACGACGATAAAGATTATGAAGATATCGTCTCGCATGAATTGTTTCACCAATGGTTTGGAGATTACGTAACGGCTGAAAGTTGGAGTAACTTAACGCTCAATGAATCTTTTGCTACCTATGGACAACAGCTTTGGAGAAAACATAAATATGGTAGAGTGTCTAATGATGAAATGGCATTTAATGATCTTGCGGCTTATCTAGGTCAGGCTGAAACAGATGATCCTCCTTTGGTGAGGTATTATTACAACAATAGAGAAGATATGTTCGATCGTATCTCTTATCAAAAAGGAGGAGCTATTCTTCGTTATTTACATGGACTTATTGGCGATAGTGCATTTTACATGGCCATGAATAATTACCTAACAAAGCATGCTTATGATAATGCAGAAGCTGGTGACTGGCGTCATGCAGTAGAAGAAGTAACAGGTGCGGATTGGAGTTGGTTTTTCAATCAATGGTATTACCGTGGAGGTCATCCAAACTTGCGAATTGATTATACCTACGATGCAGCAAAACAAGAGTTGCAGGTTAATACTTTACAAACGGATAGCACATACACGTACAAATTACCATTAAAAGCAAAATTGGTTTATGGAAATGAAATGCAAGAGATAGATTGGAATATTCAAAAAAGAAAACAAACATTTACCTATCCTTATAAAAATGGTGTTCGCCCGTTATTTATCCCGGATACAGAGCATTGGCTTGTTGGTACAATAAAAGAAAGCAAAGGGGCAAAAGAATGGTTGGAGCAATTGCAGGTGTCAGATGATGATTATTTAAGTAAAAGAAGAAGTGTTTCAAGTGCTTTTTTTGAACAGCAAGATTCTCTATCTCAAACTATTTTTCTTGAAGCACTTAACAGCAAAATAGAGCCATTGAAACTGTATGCACTTACGCTGCTCAGGCGCATGCCTGATAAGTTTGGTTGGAGAAGTAATTTTAAGAATGAAGTAATGATGTTGGCGATTAATGGTAATACGAATAAAGTGCGTGCTGCTGCTATAGATGTGATAGGAAGTTGGAAAATTGAATCTAGTAAGAACGATCTACTAAATGCATTAGATGATAGTTCCTATATCGTACAAGGTGCTGCATTAGAAGCACTCAGTTCAATAGATAGTACAAATGCATACACGAATGCAAGAAGGATAGCAAGTAATGGATTGCAAGCAACAACTCCGGCAAAAAGAATAGGCGAAGGTGTGCAAGATGCTGTGTTTTGGCAGCTAGCTAAAGCTGGTGTTGAAAATGATTTTTCGCTTTTTGAAAGCATGGCTACGACGGTAAATGGAAGAAAAAAAATAAGTCTTTCACAAACGATTTATATCTATTCATTAAGAACAAAAGATGATGCAGTATTTGAAAAAGCGTTGAAATTGTTAGTAGGTATGGCTTCAACTGAAAGCATAAAATCTTATCGATATTCAATAGGGGCGTCCGTTTTTGAAATCAATAATTATTACCAAGACGCAATGAAAGAAAAAAATAATAAATTCAAAACAATTGCAGAAAGTAGATTGCCAATAGTAGAAAAATATAAAAACCAAATACTATCAACTGAAAAAGACAGTGAAAACCTTTATAGGTATAAACAGTTGTGATCTAGTTTGTGTTTTTTAACAGCTGCTTCCATTCTCTTGCTATTTCTTTATTTTGTTTGATATCTCCTACATACCAATCTTCTAGGAAATCTATTTCGGCTGTAACAATAGGATAGGGATTCCCTTTTTGGAAATAGATATCAGGCGCATTTGGATTCGGTTTCGCAAATGAAAATTTATATGTTTTTCCATGAATTGTTGCATTAAAACCCATCCCCATCCTTAATAATGGATAACTGATTTTCGATAGCTCCGATAGCACTACATCAAACTGTAACCCGCCTGTTGTGACAAAGGCAATGCGGCCATTTTTATATTGTAGAACTCCGGGAGTTACTCTTCCAAATAAGTGTGGGATATGCCAGATTTTTGTGCAGATATTATTTTTCATACATAGTGTTTTACCGTAGATATATATCGACACTCTAATAAAATAGTAATCAGGTAATAAAATTGCTTAAATTCGCTAGTACAAAATATGTTGAAAAATGGCATTACCTACAGCAAACGATAAGGGCAACAAAAAAGGAAAAAAAGGCGCAAATAATATACTTAATAACGGTAAACAAGCTGGCAAAGGAACAAAAGCAGCGAATGTCCCTAAAAGGCCAATAAAAACAGGCGGGACTAGAGGTAGTTAAATCAATAGCGAAATTTTGTTGTTGAAAATCAAGCGGTTGTGTATTTTTTTAAAATACAGTTTTCACAATTGTTTGTAACAGTATTACTCTAAACCAATATTTGAGAGAAAATATTATTTATTAGCTTTTTTTTCTAAATTACAAACGTTTTCTAAAAACATCTTGTCTTACTAAACAGTAAGAACAATTTCATAAATTTTATGCGTCTATTAACTACTAAAGTGATGAACAAAAAACTACCTAAATTCTTTAGGATTTTTTCGCTGATAATTGCAACTACGTTTTCTACAGCTTCTTTTGCTCAGCAAATCCCCTGTCCTCCCAATATTGATTATGAGTTTGGTAGTTTGCTGCTATGGGAGTGCGAAATAGGTCAATCGGTTACCGGAGGCACACAAGCTAATTTCACAGGTGCTACCACAGTATTACCTATGGCCAATAGACACGTAATAACGTCGGGTACAGCTACTGATCAGTATGGTGGATTTCCACAAGTCTGTCCTGGTGGTGGTAATTATTCTCTAAAATTAGGGAACAATAGTGCCGGTGGTGAAGCGGAAAGAGTGAAATATTATTTGCAAGTCCCTGCTGGTATCAATAATTATACATTTACCTTCCAATACGCAGTTGTGTTTGAAGATCCCGGGCACAGTCCCAACGAACAACCACGTTTTGAAGTTAATGCTTATGATTCTGCAACAGGTCTTCCTGTTCCTTGTGCCCAACAATCTTTTGTTGCTGCAGCATCTATTCCCGGATTTTTTACTTCGCCACTTGGTTTTAATGTAAGATATAAACCATGGACAACAGCAGTTTTGAGTGTAGGTGGTACAGCCGGACAAACTATTATTTTGACTGTTTCCTCACTTGACTGTACTTTATCCGGACACTTTGGTTATGGATATTTTGATTTGATAGATTGCGGTCAGTTTGTTACAGCCATTGCGTCTT
>CBFGYQ010000250.1:0-3708 GCA_965652995.1 uncultured bacterium | reverse complement strand
CCGATGGGGAATGTAGAAGCATCAGCCAACTCACTTGTTTTGTTTAATTCCAAAAACAACAAACAACCTCTTTGGCTGGTACAGCAAGGCTCTACACCCAATGCATTGCTTGTAGGTGAAGGACTGTGGAGATGGAGATTGTATGAATATCGTTTTTTCAATTCGCACAATGTGGTGGATGAAGCTATCCGACAAACTGTTTCCTTTCTGTCGGTGAATGTGAATGAAAATCCGTTTCGCGTAGAGCTGCCAAAATATGTATGGAGCGACCGTGAAGCAATTACCCTAAATGCTTATTTGCTCAATGCCAACAATGAACAGATCAACACTTCGGAAGTACAAATTACTGTGATAGATAGTAGCGGTGAAAAGCAATCCTACAATTTTGAACGCTCCGGAAGTGCGTACAAACTCAACATCGGCACGAGGGCATCGGGTACGTACAACTACACCGCAAGAACAGTTTACAATGGTAAAGCTCACACAGCAAGCGGTAGCTTCTCGGTACAAAATATGCCTGTAGAAATGATGGAGACAGGAGCAAATTATCCGCTACTTTATGCCATGGCTAACAAATACAGCGGTGCATTAGTGCCTTCAAAAAATGTATTGGCTTTGTATGACACTATAAAAAACAACGAGAACATCAAACCCGTTATACAAACCAACAATGAAACCATACCGCTGGTAGATTGGAAATGGTATTTCTTTTTTATTCTTCTTTTAGCAACGGGAGAATGGTTGCTGAGGAAGTATTGGATGGCGCAATAGCTGGTTGATTGGTTAATAAGTTGACTGGTTCATTGCTTGCTGATTTTTATTCCAGTGTTGATGTCATCCTGAACGGAGTCGAAGGATGATCGATATTTTGTAGCCATGTTTTGCTCAATATGACACGCAAGTGAATCAACGTGTATCTTTCTCTCGTCATTGCATTTATTAATACATAGACTTATTGAAGTAGTGAAAAGTTATCGGACAACCGAAACAAAGGCATTTTCAAATATACAGCTACTTCTGAAGGGCAAATTTTTCTTAATGGAACATTTGGTGAATTATGAGGATAATTACTGCTAACACGGGTAACCGTTTACAGTGGCAGCAGGTCTCACGACCTGCGTGATAAAAATACGCAAAGACAATATATGCAGTTGGAAACATCTCCTTTCACACAATAGCGTGAGTAATGTCATCGATTTAGCATCGTATTAATTTCCCAACCCACCAATCCCCTCAATAAACTATTTTTGTTGTAAATCGTTGAACCATCATGACGCTTACTGCACAAATAAAGAATGCTGCCGAAATTGCTCTGAAAACCGTTTATCCTGACGTTGATTTTCCTGAAAATATCATTGCCGTAAACCAAACCAAACCAGAGTTTCCCGGAGATTATACCGTGGTGCTTTTCCCATTGGTAAAGCAACTGAAACAAAAACCGGATGAGATAGGCAATGCGCTTGGTAAGCAACTCATGGAGAACACTGAGCTTTTTGCAGGTTATGATATTGTAAGTGGTTTTTTAAATCTTACCATTCAAGATAGTTACTGGACGCTGTTCTTACTCAATCATTTCAACGATCCACATTTTGGCGAGAAGCCCAAAAAAGATAAACGTGTGATGGTGGAATATTCTTCTCCCAACACCAACAAGCCTTTGCACTTCGGGCATTTGAGAAATATTTTTCTCGGTTATTCTGTTGCAGAGATTTTGAAATCCACCGGCAATCAAGTGGTCAAACCCAATCTCATCAACGATCGTGGTATTCATATTTGCAAGTCGATGATCGCATGGATGGATTATGCCAACGGCGCAACACCTGAAAGTTCTTCTATAAAAGGAGATCATTTAGTGGGCGATTATTATGTAAAATTCAATGAGGTTTATAAAACACAAATAGCAGAACTCGTGAAGGGCGGCATGGAGGAAAAGCAAGCAGAGAAGGAAGCATCCATCATGAAAGCTGCACAAGAACTATTGCGCAAATGGGAAGCCAATGATAAAGACACACGCGATCTTTGGCAGCAAATGAATACATGGGTATATCGTGGTTTTAATGTGACGTACAAGAAAATGGGGATTGACTTTGATAAATTCTATTATGAAAGTCAGACCTATCTATTGGGAAAAACCATTGTGGAACAAGGATTACAAAAGCATGTGTTATTCAAAAAAGACGATGGTTCTATATGGATTAATCTTACAGATGATGGGTTGGATGAAAAACTTTTGTTGCGTAGCGATGGCACTTCTGTTTACATCACGCAGGACCTTGGTACTGCAAAACTGAAATATGATGATTACAAACTGGATCAAAGTATTTATGTGATTGGTGATGAACAAAACTACCACATGCAGGTGTTGAAACTCATCATGCAAAAATTGAAAGAACCTTCTGCGAATGGCATTCATCATCTTTCTTATGGCATGGTAGAATTGCCAAGCGGTAGAATGAAAAGTCGTGAAGGAACTGTGGTAGATGCTGATGATATGATAGCTGAAATGACGGCACTTGCTAAAGCACAAACAGAAGCAGCAGGAAAGACAGAAGGTTTTTCGCAAGAAGAATTGGATGCGCTGTATGAAATGATCGGGTTAGGTGCATTGAAGTTTTATCTATTGCGCGTTGACCCCAAAAAGAAAATGATCTTCAATCCGCAGGAAAGTATAGACTTGCATGGATTTACCGCCACCTTCATTCAATATGCTCATGCGCGTATCTGTTCTATTCTTAGAAAAGAAGGCTACGAGATGATGCCTAAAAATATTCGTTTCCAAACCTTTCAACTCACACAACCTTTTTTACCTGCCGAGAAAAAACTCGCTGTGATGCTGGAGCAATATTGCAATGTGATAGAAGAAGCTGCGCGTGAATTAAACCCTTCAGCGATCTGTAATTATGCTTTTCAGTTAGCACAACAATTCAATTCTTTCTATGATGCACACAGCATATCGCAGGCAGAGAATCAAGAGAAAAAACATTTGCGTTTAATGCTAATCATTATGACAGCTTCTATTTTGAGACAGAGTATGAAGTTGTTGGGAATAAAGTTACCGGAGAAGATGTAAAACTCTAACTCGCCTTCAAACTAGGATCTTCAACTTTTGTAGCTCTCATCGCAGGATATAAAGCTGCTAGCAATCCAATAATTACGATAGTTATAAAAATGAGTATAACATCTGTTGTTCGCATGGCAACCGGATAAGCCTCTATGATAAAAGCACCTTGTAGTTTTATCCATTGAAAATATTGTTGACCATAACATAGTCCAAGTCCGAGTATCAAACCTATTACACCACCGATTATCGCCCAAAGAATCCCTTCTGTAATGAATATTTTTCTAATGGAGGATTGTGTAGCTCCCATTGCCTTCAAAATAGCTATGTCCTTTTTCTTTTCTAAAACCAGCAATGTTAATGCGCCCACCATGTTGAAAGAAGCAATGATCAAGACAAGTAGCAGAATAGCATATACAGCCCATTTCTCTGTTTTCATGACCATGTATAAAGTCTTGTTTTGCTCGAAACGAGTAGCCACTATATAACTATCACCCAGAATCTGTTGCAATGTTTTTTTAATGTCATCTGCTTTTACATCATTGTTTATTGAAAGCTCCAACGATGAGTATTTTCCATCTTGTAAAAAAAGAGATTGTGCAGCAGACAATGAAGCAAGCATGTACCGACTATCAAATTCATCTTGCACA
>CBFGYQ010000249.1:0-3715 GCA_965652995.1 uncultured bacterium | reverse complement strand
ATATATTCACTACTCCAATCTACAATCTCCTTTGCTGTAAGGTCTCCACTATTCAGGTGATTGTAGTAGCTCAACAAATGGGTTTCGTAAAGAAAATAGTCCGGAGGGATTTTGAAATCAGGATGCTCTTTTCTGAAAGCAGCATTTCGCTTTTTATATTTGAAACGCTGTTGTATAAAAATCAACTTATCTAGGAGAGGTGCTAATCCCAATCTATGAAGAGTATCTTTTATAGCGGCTTTTAAGCTCATAATACTAACGTGTGCTTGTAAAAAAAAGTGTCACACCTATTATGCTAAATGTGACACATTCTTAAAATATTATTTATGACTATTTTCTTTCCACTACATACACATCTTCATTATCTCTTTTCATTCTGTACCGTTCCCTAGCAAATTTTTCTAACGTTCGAGGATCAGATAATAATTCTTTATGTCTTTTTTCTTCGAGAGCTATTTCTTTTTGGAGATAAGCAATTCCATCTGTTGTTTGTTGCAACTGTTCTTTACGCTTTTGCTGCATACTCCAATTATTCTCGTCAAAAAAAATCATCCATATCGCAAACGCTGTACCCGTAATCACGAACTTATTAGTGATAAATCGGAAAAATTTGTTGCTCATAAGTGAGATGATTTATGATTTCGTTAATTTGTGATTTTGCCTTTTCCTAAGTCAGTTCTTTGGAATTTGATTTTTGCTATTTGGGATTTTCGATTTGTTATTTACCAAATTTAAGTTTTTTGCCGGGATAGTATGCAACATCACCCAACTCTTCTTCAATACGCAACAGTTGATTGTACTTTGCCATACGGTCAGAACGACTAGCAGAGCCTGTTTTTATCTGTCCGCAATTAAGTGCTACTGCAAGGTCCGCAATAGTATAATCTTCTGTTTCTCCACTACGGTGGCTCATGATGGTGTTGTAGCTATTGAACTGTGCAAGACTCACAGCGTCAATCGTTTCACTTAAAGAACCAATTTGATTCACCTTTACTAAAAGTGCGTTCCCTACTCCATCATCTATACCTTTCTGCAAGCGTTTCACATTGGTAACGAACAGATCATCTCCTACCAACTGTACTTTATTGCCTAGTTTTTCAGTAAGTAATTTCCAACCTTTCCAATCATCTTCATCCATACCATCTTCTATACTTACTATCGGATATTTTTTACACCATTTCACCCAGTACTCAGCCATTTCTTCACTTGTCAGTTTAGCACCGCTAGATTTATGGAAAACATATTTTTTAGACTTAGCATCATAAAGCTCACTAATAGCGGCATCCATTGCAATTGCTACTTGGTCGCCCGGCTTATAGCCTGCTTTCTCGATAGCTTTTAAAACTGTTTCAATAGCTTCTTCATTGCTTTGAATATCTGGTGCAAATCCACCTTCATCACCTACATTAGTTGAATAACCTTTTTCTTTCAACACCTTTTTCAATTCATGAAAAATTTCTACACCCCAACGTAGCCCTTCGCTAAAACTAGAAGCACCAACAGGCATTACCATAAATTCTTGAAAATCAATTTTGTTATCTGCATGTGCGCCACCATTCAAGATATTCATCATAGGTACGGGTAGTGTCTTTGCATTAGCTCCTCCTACATAACGATATAATGGTAATCCGGTTGCTTTTGCTGCAGCTTTTGCTGTTGCAAGACTCACAGCCAAGATAGCATTTGCACCAAGTTTTGCTTTATTATCAGTACCATCTATTTCAAGCATCAAAGCATCAATACCACGTTGGTCTGTTACATCCCATCCATAAAGTTCTTCAGCTACTTTATCATTCACATTTTCAACAGCTTTCAACACCCCTTTTCCCAAATACTTTTTCTTATCACCATCGCGAAGCTCTACTGCCTCATGTTTACCGGTAGAAGCACCCGATGGCACAGCAGCACGACCTCTAAAGCCATCGCTTGTAAGTACATCAACTTCTACTGTAGGGTTGCCTCTTGAATCTAGCACCTGGCGTGCAAAAACGTCTGAAATAAAACTCATGGTTTATTGAAAGTTATGGTTATAAATAATTTTTGCGCAAAGGTAATGTGTAGGATTGAGGTTTTTGTTGACCTATATACGAAGCTGTAAAAGTTTTTCTTTAGACATTGTTTTTTCTAATACAAATCTCTTTATTTTGCAAAAATTTAAAAAAACTCAAATGAAAAAAATTTTAATTGCTGCCACTGCATTATTAGCTTTCGCAGCGTGTAAGAAAGACAAAGATGAAAACAAAACTCGCACTCAACATTTGACTGCAGGAAAATGGTTTAGTTCTTCTTCTACTTATTCCTACAAGTTAACTGACTCTTTAGGCAACGTAATTGATTCAGAAAATAGCACAGATACAGTTGAAGCTTGTGAAAAAGACAACTTTATTATGTTTAATGCTGATGGTACACTTACCGCTGATGCTGGTACAGTAAAATGTGATCCATCAGAAGATCAAGTTACCAATGGTACTTGGAAGCTAATATCAAATGATACGAAGATTCAAATTACTGAAGATGGAGATTCGTATGATTTTCAAATTTTTGAACTTAACGGAACATCATTCAATTTCGGTTTTGACACAACTTATACCACTATGGGATATAAGTACGAACAGAGATCTGAGATCAGAATGAAACATTAGTAGAATAGAAATAGTAAATAGTAAAGCCAACAAGATTTGTTGGCTTTTGTTTTTTAGGAGTATTCATCCTCATTTTGACGCAAATCATTTATTGAAAATATATGCTCCAGGTAATGAATGGCAAATTGAACAGAGAACTACAAGTAGATTTAATGATAAAACCTACAGTATACAGTATGACTCAATTATAAATTCTCAATTACTTCCAAATAATAATATACTTATTACAACGCAATCATTTGAGTATAGCTATAGTCAAAACTATTTAGTACAAATAACTTCAACTAGTTCTAACAACGGTATTTTCAACTATCAACAAAGTGCAGCTAACCTAAATTTATTTGTCTCGACAACAGTCAGAAATACTATACCAGTACATATTTTAAACTATGACCTGACCTCTTCCCAACCTAACTATCTTGATCATTGGGTAGTTGATACATTTTGCGACATGTTTATTCTTCACGCTCATACTATCGTTCCAGGTATGCTTAATAAATCAAACAATTGCTTTTATGTGGTTTTTCAATTTCATTAGATGAGAAAGAAGAAAAACATTTGTTCGGTTTCGATAATATCATTTCTAGCGATTGGACAAATGATGGAATGGCAATTACAGAAGGAAACGAACGCTCCTATTTCTATTTGAAACTGGGAAATTGTAAAATGGGTGGGAAAAGAATACTTACAAGTATTAATAGCGTGGAAATAAACAGCAATTCAATCACTGTTGCTCCTAATCCAGCACATGGCTTTCTTACTATAAAAGGTCTAAACGGTAAAAATGCTACAGTTTTAATCTACGATATAACGGGTAAGTTGTTATTAAAAGAAGCGGCTAGTAAGCCGCATGATATTTCGAATTTATCCTCTGGGTTCTACATTATTCAAATCGTAACTAAAGAGCGCATTTATGTAAGGAAGTTGGAAATTGTCCACTAGTTATTTTTTCACTTTTTTGAAGTGGAGGGTTTGTTGTTAGATATCCTTAAAACAAAACCGCCTCACATTTCTGTGAGGCGGTTTTTTAGAATAAATATGGCAGCTACCTACTCTCCCGCATGATGTTGCAG
>CBFGYQ010000248.1:0-3735 GCA_965652995.1 uncultured bacterium | reverse complement strand
GGGAAGAATAATGTTGAGTTTTGCCATCCTTTTCTAAAACCTCATATCAATCCTACGCGCAATCTTGCCATGGCTGGAAACTTTAATCTGGTGAATACAGATGAGCTTTTCTCTATGTTGGATGCACACCCTACGACCACCATGCGTGAAAGTGATTTGGGAGCAATGATAGAAATGATACACTATTATCTGTGCATGGCAGATGATACAGATCCTGAAAATCTGAATCTTGAAGGTGTATTAAAACAAGCCACAAGCCATTTTGATGGCGGCTATGTCTGTGGCGGTTTAGTAGGGAATGGAGATAGTTTTGTAATGAGAGATGCGCATGGTATTCGCCCTGCTTATTTCTATAAAGATGATGAAGTAGTGATTGCAGCATCAGAACGCCCGGCTATCATGACGGCTTTCAATGTTCCGTTTGAAAAAATACAAGAATTACAACCGGGACATGCAATCATTGTAACATCAACAGGTGGCTTTAGTAATCCACAGATTTTACCTGCAAAAGAATTGAAAGCGTGCAGTTTTGAGCGTATCTATTTTTCAAGAGGTAGCGATGCAGAAATTTATAAAGAGCGAATGCAGCTAGGTCGCAATTTGGCGGAAAAGGTTTTGAAAACTATCAACAACGACCTAAAAAATACGATCGTTTCTTTTATCCCCAACACAGCCGAAACTGCTTTTTATGGATTGATCAAAGGACTTGAGGATTATCTAAACGAAACGAAAATTCAGAAGATTGCTTCCAAAAATCTTTCTGAAGAAGAAATGTACGAACTGCTTCAACGCAGAGTGCGGATTGAAAAAATTGCTATCAAAGACGTGAAGATGCGCACCTTTATTACGGAAGATGCATCTCGCAATGAAATGGTGCAACACGTGTATGACATCACTTATGGAACAGTGAATTCGAACGTAGATACGCTTGTAGTGATTGATGATTCGATAGTTCGTGGTACGACGCTTAAGGAGAGTATTATTAAGATGTTGGATAGGCTTTCGCCAAAGAAAATTATCATTGTTTCCTCAGCACCTCAAATACGCTACCCTGATTGTTATGGTATTGACATGAGTCGCATGGGAGATTTTATAGCGTTCCAAGCTGCTGTAGCATTGCTGAAAGACAATCATAAAGAAACTATTCTTGAAGAAGCATATCAGAAATGCTTGCAGGCAGAAGGAGAAGGGAAACTGAAAGAGGAGAATTTTGTAAAAGCCATTTATGAACCATTTACAGCAGATGAAGTAAGTAAAAAAATTGCTGAAATGCTAAGACCGGAAGATGTAAAAGCTGAAGTAGAAATAATTTACCAATCTATTGAAGGGTTGTATGATGCTTGTCCTAAAAATAAAGGGGATTGGTATTTCACCGGGAATTATCCTACATCCGGCGGGAATCGTGTAGCCAACAAAGCTTTCATGAATTATATGGAGAAGAAAGAAGGAAGAGGTTACTAAATTACTCTTTAGTTGTGGTTTCCTGAGAATGATTAGTTTTATTGCTCTTTATTAATTTGTGTAGATGTGATGATTGTTACAAAGTGTTTTTTTCGCATTGCCCTTTTATTGGCACTGGTTTCTATTTCTTGGAATGCTTTGTCTCAAATAACTGCAAATGGCAATTCAGGACAAACTACCACTTCTTATACCAGTAGTGCCGCAAATGTTCCCATATTTGTTTGGTGTGCGACAAGTACTGCACCTACCCCTGGCTCGCTAACTGCAACCCCTACCAATGCAGGTACCTATACTTTTCAATGGTATAGACACAATGCACCTACTTCTTCTTGGGTGACTTATACCAATACGATAGGCACTACATCTACGATTAATAATCTGACAAATGGAGGTTATAGGGTTGAGGTAAAAAACGGAAACACTGTTGTAGAATGTTTTCATGTATGGGTTTGGAATCTATTGGGTAATGCCTCCATTTCAAAAACAGGGAATTGCAGCAACATCAACCTAACAGCTAATGTAGCTGTAAATGACACCTTCACTTATTATAACCCACCGCCTCCACAATCCATCATTTCTGCATCTACCCAAATAAGTGTTTGCTTCAATGCTACACATACTTGGGTTTCTGATCTAGGCTTTTATCTCGTAGGGCCTTCTTCTTGCGGTAGTCCAACAGTAATATTATCTCCCTCACCAAACAACATCTGTAACGGAAATAATAATGTAAGCAATTTATGTTTTTCTAGTACTTCTACAGCAAACTTTAATGTTTGTGCTACAAATATTCCCAATCCACTTAGTGGCACTTACGGTACTTATGGTACAACCTCAACACCGATAAACTGGGCTGCACTATATGGCTGTAACGCGGCACAAGGAGGCTGGAAAGTGCAGATTTATGATTGTGAGGCGCTTGATGTTGGTGCGTTGACAAATGCAACTATAACATTCTCCAATCTACCATCTACCTGTGGCGGACCAACCACCGTCACCTACAATTCGGGAACGATAAACTCTGCTATTAATGATAATTCATGCAACGCAGCTGCAGCATCTGTATATACAGTCCCTCCGGCTACTGTTATTACTTCTCCCATAAAAACATTTGCTACCAGAAGTTTTGCTTGGTCGTCATCCAGTTCCGGAGTTAATCTTTCAAATCCATCAGCAGTTAGCACTACAGCAACAGCACCTGTAGGTAGCAGTACTATTGATCTTGTTGCTACTTACACGATTGGCAATACCAGTTGTACATTTTTAGCCACCTCCAACCATTTTAATTCAACATCAACAAACACGGTTAATAATCAAACTATTTGTCAGGGACAGTCTTATTCGTTTAATGGTATTAATTACACAACAAATAACAGCACAGCTAAAGACACCTTAACAACTACACTTGGATGTGATAGCATTGTAACACTCAATTTAACTGTAACCCCATACTTAACAGGGACACGAAACATCAACATCTGTCAGGGGCAATCTTATACATTTAACGGGATCACTTATACAACAAATAACAATACTGCAAAAGACACAACTCAAAGTGCAGCAGGGTGCGACAGTATCATCACATTGAATCTTACCGTAACCCCATATTTAATAGGGATACGAAACATCAATATCTGTCAGGGGCAATCGTATACATTCAATGGAATCACTTACACAGCGAATAACAATACTGCAAAAGACACAACTCAAAGTGCAGCAGGCTGTGATAGTATAATCACGTTGAATCTTACTGTAACCCCATACTTAACAGGGGCACGAAACGTCAATATCTGTCAAGGACAGTCTTATACATTTAACGGGATCTCTTATACAACAAATAACAACTCTGCTAAAGACACCGTATCAAGTGCAACAACTTGCGACAGTATCATCACTTTGAACCTAACTGTAACCCCGTACATTCAAGGAACACGAAACGTCAATATCTGTCAAGGACAATCGTATACTTTCAACGGTGTTAGTTATACGGCGAATAACAATACCGCAAAAGATACAGTTTCTAGTCTTATTACTTGTGACAGCATTATCACTTTGAATCTAACAGTAACTCCGTACATTCAAGGAACAAGAAACGTCAACATCTGTCAAGGACAATCGTATACTTTCAACGGTGTTAGTTATACGACGAATAACAACTCTGCTAAAGACACCATATCTAGTCCCACAACCTGCGATAGTATCATCACGTTGAATCTTACTATCAATGCTTATAATTCTAGAACGATAAACGCTTCGATCTGTCAGGGACAATCTTAT
>CBFGYQ010000247.1:0-3737 GCA_965652995.1 uncultured bacterium | reverse complement strand
GTAGTACTATCTTCCCAACCTGGACAAACAATAGGAATGTTCTTTTCTGCAGCAGCTATTATCCAACTATCTTTTGGGTCGATTTCATAGTATTGCTTTAAATCACCACTAAGAACTGTTTTGTATAAAAACTCATGAGGGAAATAGCGTTCGCCCGCCGCTTCTGCATCCTGCCATTGTTTTACCAAATGTTTTTGCAAACGACGAAATGCTTCTTCTTCCGGAATGCAAGTATCTGTAACACGATTGTAATGATTTTCCAATAAATCCCATTCATCCTGCGGAGTAAGGTCTCTGTAATTAGGGACACGTTTGTAACTATTGTGTGCCACAAGATTCATCACATCTTCTTCAAGATTTGCACCTGTACAACTAATGATATGCACCTTATCTTGGCGGATCATTTCGGCAAGTGAAATCCCCAATTCTGCTGTACTCATAGCACCGGCAAGTGTTATCATCATTTTTCCGCCTTCTGCAAGATGTGTTTCATAGCCTTTCGCTGCATCCATTAATGCCGCTGCGTTAAAATGTCTGTAATGGTGTTCTATAAATTTTGAAACAGGACCTTTATTCATATCGTTCTATTATAAGACATCAAAAATAGACAATACGGTGTAAAGTTTTTATGAACTTAACTTGGGTGCTACTATTGTGCTTGATTACAGAGTCTATGTTGAGCTTGCCGAAATACACTCTGGTACAATATTTCTCTATTGAGTAATTTCTGTGCGAATAATTCACATTAATAAACACTTACCTTGCAAAAAATGTAATCTATGGAATTTGGAAAGATCGATGAAAAAGAATTAGACAATATAGACTTTTCTCTTCCTCCCGATCCGAAAGGGACTAAAGAAGTTTTAGCAAATGGAAAAGGAAAAACTAAGTTCTACATTGGTTGTGCTAAATGGGGACGCAAAGATTGGATTGGAAAACTCTATCCAGTAGGTACAAAAGAAAAAGATTTCTTGGAGTTTTATGCAAAACAATTCAATTGCATCGAGTTCAATGCTACTTTTTACAAATCACCCACAATTGCAGATGTAGAAAAATGGAAAACTAAAGTGCCTAAGAATTTTTTGTTTTTCCCAAAATTCACGCAAACCATTACACATCTCAAAAGGCTTAAAAATGTAGATCATGAAGTGGATACATTTCTTAAATCTGTCACAGCATTCAAAGAAAATTTAGGACCCATATTTCTGATGCCTCATCCACAACTAGCACCCAAACACATAGAGCAGCTAGAAAATTTTATTGCTAACTTTCCTAAAGATGTTGTTTTATACACAGAGCTTCGTCATCCTGATTGGTATTCGAGTAAAGAAGGTTATGACCAAACATTTTTTGAGTTTTTGCGAAAGCAAAAACGCGGTATAATAATAACCGATGCAGCAGGAAGAAGAGATTGTGTGCATATGCATCTTTCTACACCAGATTGTTTTATACGGTTTGTGGGGAATGGTCTACATCGTACAGATTATGAGCGTATAGATGACTGGGTAAAACGAATTAAAAAATGGATGGATGCCGGATTAGAGAAATGTATTTTTTTTATGCACCAACATGAAGAGTTACACTCTCCAGAGTTGATAAAATATTTGATTGAACAACTCAACAAAAAATGCAAGACGGATATAAAAGCTCCTGAAATGCAAATGGGGAATGAGTTGTTTTAAGGATGTTTTCCCAAAGCTAAGATGCGGACAACTTTTGGTGTCCGCATCTTAGTTTGATAATAACTTATATGCCTTTTATCGTATCAAGGTGATGTTTCCTTGTTTGTAGAATTTTCTACCATTCTTCACAGCTTCTACCATATAGATGTATACACCCATCGGTTGTGGAGTACCTTTGTACTTACCATCCCAACCTTCATTGATGTTGTTGGTCTCGAATACCATAGTTCCCCAACGGTCGTAGATGCGTAACGATTTCAAATCTGCTTCGCCTCTTCTTACCAACTTGATCGTTGTATTCATTCCTGAATTACCGGGTGTGAAGGCATTCGGCATTGCCAACATGCTTTCTGTACTTACGATCACGTCTACAGAATCCAACACTGTACAGCCATTCTCTGTAGTACCTGTCACATAGTATCTTGTATTCACGCTAGGAGATGCTAATGGATTAGCTACTGTTGTAGAGCTTAATCCTTGCGGAGGGAACCATTGATAATACAAACAGTTACCGGTCGGATTCAATTGTGCTGTATCGCCGGGATAGAGGGTGATGTTATTGCCTGCATCCAACACAGCATCAGCGTGTACATCTATAGAAGTAGTCAGTGTATCGCTACAACCAAACTGATCCATTACATATATGGTGTAGGATATATCTCCCACAGGGGTAGAAACTACATTGCCTATTGTGGTATCACTGATATAGCTTGGCGGATCCCATGTAAAGTATTGACCGCCGGTAATGTTGATATTTACACTGTCGTTAGGACATATAGCTGTAGAAGCTGGTGTTATTGATGCAAAATTGCCCGGATGTACTACGATGCGGATGTTTTCTGAATCGCTACAACCTACAGGGGTTGTTACATAAAGTGCCAGTGTTGTATCTACCGCTCCGGTAAAAATCACATTCGGTGTAGTACTATCATTAAGTCCATAAGCCGGTCTCCATCTGTAAGTATAGTTTTGATACCATGCCGGAGTGACCATAGAAGATATGAACAAGTCTTCAAATTCACATTTAGAGGTATCTGCCGGTAAACTGACCACAGGCATCGGTTCCACTTTTACATTGTAGGTCTTCACAATGGTCGGGCATCCCGGATAGCTGGCAGTTACAATATAAGTTCTACTAGTATCTGTTGTAATGATAGGATCGACAATGGTAGGGTCTGATAAGCCAATGGATGGACTCCAGGAATACGTAAAGTTGGCATCTCCCAAGGCATTCACTCGTACCACTTGTCCTTTACAAATGGTGGTATCTTGTATAAAGATATCATTAGGCAGCACAGTGACACTCATCGTATCGGTCTTGGTACATGCCAGTGAATCCACAGAAAGTACATATTCAATCGTTCCTTCAGCAGTAGGAGTCATTGTAGGTTGCAATAAGGTATCAAAGTTCAAATCGGTATTTGGTGTCCATTTATAGGTAAATGCACTACTCTGTGGTGTTACCGATGCATTGAATGTAATCGGTGTTCCTACGCAGGTTGTGAAATCATTACCGGCATCAGGGGTGAAAACACTGTATAAAACCTGAAGCGTATCTGTTCTATAACAACCATTTGTATCAGAAACTTTTACTGTGTAAAAGCTGCTACCAGTAGGAGTGGCAATTGGATTTTCACAAGTAGTACAACTTAAGGTATTGCCCGGCGTTCCAAATTCTTGCCATGTATAAGTGCGATTACCTACACCACCTGTAGCATTTGCCTGTAATTGTATAGGTATATTAGGAGTTATACAAGCTGTATCCGGCAATGCTTGCACATCAATGTTAGCAATAGGAAGTGTTTGGATGGTATCCTTACAGGTACTAACGGAAGGATATGGAGTCATTACTAAATTATAGAATTGTGGTGTTGTGGTAGTAGGATAGTACGTTGCAACCATTCCGGTATCCACGATCGTAGTGAAGTTTTCATCCCACCATTCGTAAGTCATATAGCCGGGAGGTCCTGTTAACACAATACCTTGTCCATCTAAGTCACAAGACGCAATGGCTGTAACAAACTGACCGCAATCTATCAAATCAAAATATCCATA
>CBFGYQ010000246.1:0-3747 GCA_965652995.1 uncultured bacterium | reverse complement strand
CGACAGACCTACCAAAGTCTTTGTTTTCATTGCGTGTTTTTATTGGTTTGAGAATGACAACTGATATTGCCAAAAAACAAAGTGGATATTAGTAAAAGATAAATTGGTTTCATGAGTTGCTACTCGCTTGTAAAGCTTGTCTTAGATTTGCAAAGTTCTGTTGTAAAAAGATGCGGAACAATAAGTCAGTTTTTTTATGACCACTCACAGACAAACAGAAGAAAAAGAAACATGTCCCGCACAAGCATTGTTGAAATCACTTTCCGGTAAATGGAAGCCAGAAATATTCAGATTGGCGGTGGATGCTCCTTTGCGGTTCAACAATTTATTGCGACAGATAGGAGGTGCCAACAAACAATCGCTTTCCGTTGCGTTGAAAGAATTGGAAGAGGCAGGTTTGTTGGAAAAAATCGTTGTGAAAGAAAAGCCTCTACACATCGAATATCATCTCACAGAAAATGGACGTTCCTTGATTCCTGTGTTTCGGGAGTTGGAGAAATTGGGTTGATTTTTTATGGATTAGGCTGATAATAAAATACCACAGCACCTCCGTTAAGTGTTTTTGTTTTCAAAAGTTTAAACGTCATCCGATCAGTTATTTTATCGAATAGAGGCAATCCCTTTCCTGCGATAATTGGATGAATACAAAGTTGAAATTCATCGATCAAATTGAGTTGGAGTAACTGAATGATCAAACTGCGGCTACCTACCAGTACATCTTTTCCTGTTTGTTGCTTTAGTGCTTTTACTTCTTCTTCTAGACTTTTAGTTGCCAGTTTTGCAGTTTTCCAATCAACAGATTTAAGCGTGCTGGAAAAAACCACTTTTTCGATCTTATCCATTACGATTGCGAATTCATCTGTGGATTTTTCGCCTGTTGGATTCTCCGCCACCGTTTTCCAATATTCCATCAGTTCGTAAGTCACCCTTCCGTAGAGCGTAGTGTCTGTTGTTTTTAGCAAATCTGCATAATGCTGATGCAATTCTTCATCGGCGGAAACTGCGGTGTGGTCGCAAATTCCATCGAGTGTCATGTTTATTCCGGCAATTATTTTTCGCATGGTTTTTTTTAATAACTGTTTTATTTTTTAAAACAGCGAAGTCTGAATTTGCATTTTTGGATGAAAAGTACCAATTATCATAAATGGATTTAGAGAAACATGGTGATGGGCTTGAGTTGTACCCAAAAAGAAATGTAGGTCTTTTGTTTTAGCAAAGTCATCAAAATACTTATTTCGAACATCGGCAATTGCTTTTTGTTCGTCTCCTTCGTGTCTAGCAAAGCAATTCCAATAAAGTTGTCCCGTCTCCCAATCTTCAATCATCATATTGCTTTCTTTACCCTGATTGTCTCTAAAACGAAACTTAAATTTATAAGGTAGTTTTTGGACGACTTCAAATTTCCCATCCTTTTGGGTTTCAAAGAGGTTGAGTTGATTTAGTTTTTCCAGTTTGTCTTTGTCCCATTTTCGCTCAACTTCTTCAGAATAAAAATCTAAAATCTCGGCAGGTTTGAAGACTGCCAATGATGTACAAATATTTTTATTTTTTGCTTCTGCAACAAGCTCAGTGAGATTGTAATAGATTTTACCTAAACAAATATTTCGACGTTCGTTCCAAATACCGGATTTGTCTGTGTCTATGTGTCCAATAACTTTAATGTCACTATCAATGGAGTAAGGACGATAACTTTCTGGTCTAAAATCACTAGTGTTCTTTACCAAATCAACTTCAATCCAGTCATATTTTTTGTATTGTTCATTGTAAGATTTTTTGCGGAAGGAAATAGGGTAAATACGTACCCAAGTTCCATCTTCTTTGAAACCCGCCGTACAAACCAATTCATCATATTTTGCAGAAAGTGTTGGATACGTTTTTACAGTGATAAGAACTTTTGTCAATGCCATTAAATATGTTTTACTGTATATTCAAAATCGGGTAATTTTTCAATTGCTTCTGCTAAGTGTTTACGGTGGCATTGACAGATATTTGCTTCAAAACAAGTTAAAGCAACTCGTTTATGCTCTTTCAGTAAGTTTAATATTTGAGCTTGTGAACTAGTTGTTTTAGTCAAATTTGTTTGGCGATAAACAGCAAATAATTTATCGTAATCAGCTTGCGCGTTCAATTCTTGTCTTTGTTCGGATTGAATACCTACTTCTGGAAAATGTAAATAGTTAATTCCCAAATTTTCACAATAATGTTGAAGTTGACTTTTGCTAAATCCGTATTTCATACTAAGTGGATTGTTTCGTACGTCAACTAAAACTTTTATATCATTTCTAATTAAGCGATTTAAGTATTCTTCTAATGAAATTCCTTCATATCCGATTGTAAACAATACTGTCTTATCCACTTTTGGACGACTTGAAATTACTTTTTCAAACTGTTCTTGTGAAAGAATTTCTTTAGCCCTTGTGCTATTGATTGCCCAATATGGAAAGTTTAGATAGGTATGTTTCATTAAGCTTCCAGCACTTTTGTTTCCATAAAGATTTTTTATCTCTAATAAGAGAATTTTGTCAGTTTCTTTTAAAGCTTTTAAGTAATCAGTTTTTTCATTGCTTGTAAAATGACTATTGGTTGTTGATAATATTCCTTTTTTTACCATAGCCGTCAAGTCCGCATTTGCCGAATAAGAATAGCAACCATATCGATAAGGAATAAAGTCATACACAGCCTTGGTCTGACGTTTAGTAAATAGGAAAAGTAATTTTTGTAAACTTATCTTATCAATTTCTCCATCGAATAGTTGTAAAAGAGCCAGTATGATTTTACGTCTATAGAACATCTTGCAAAGGTATAAAAACGAATGACTATCATTGCAAATGCTCATCTCCTCAAAAGCTTGAACAACAAAAAAAACCGAACTTCAAAAGCCCGGTTTTGTAACAAATAAGAATGACTGAATTACAACTTGATACGGTAGCCGATCGCCACATTCATATTGTTGTTGCTCACTTTCACATCATCCACGTTAGATAGATTGTTCAGTCCCAATCCATAACCACCTTTTATATAAATGCCCCAAGGTGTTTCATAACCTACAGCGAAGTTTAGTCCGAAATCCAGTGGTTTCATTTCATTCAATTCATCACCAAATTCTACGTCGTTTTCTACATCTCCAATAATGGTTTCAGACTTGTTCGTGCCAGAGAAAGCATAACCTACATAAGGTCCGGCTTCAGCAAAAATAGAACCTGCTTTTTCAGAGAATGTATAACGATAACCCAAGTTTACAGGAATGCGTAAGTAGTGCATGGTAGTGGTGGTCGTCATTCCAAGTGTTTCATTTTCGCCGCCCATCATTTGATAGTACGCACCCGGTTTGATGTAAAGTCCTTTGTAAAGATCGATGCTCACACCAGCGCCTACACTCAATCCGGCTTTCATATCAGAATATTCTGCGTCTTCATCATCTATTTGTGTACGGATGTTAGACATGTTAAGACCGATTTCAGGATCTACAGAAATTTGAGAATAACCTGTGTGTGCAATTGCAAATGTTGCTACGATCAATGCTAATTTTTTCATTTTTTGAAAGTTTAAATTGTGGTTAAGAATTTATCAATCTTGGTTTTGATTTTTTCCCTCGATTGATGACACAAAGGTGGCTCGGGTTGGAAAGGTGCAGAAGAACAACATAGGCGAAACGGACAAAATACACCGCGAAACATCCCGCCTCAATTTCCCCAAAATCTGCTTGTCGGTTCACCTCAAAATTTGTCCGTTTCGCAGATAAGGTGC
>CBFGYQ010000245.1:0-3792 GCA_965652995.1 uncultured bacterium | reverse complement strand
TTTTTATTTACCTCCCCTTCAAGTGCTGTTATTTTTTTATCCAATTCTGCACGCTCTTTTTTGAGCTTTGCCAACTCTTCTGTTTTATTTCCTTTTTTCTCACCGCCGCCGCATGATGCCAATATCGTAGTGGCTAGTAAGATGTATAAGGTGTGTTTCATTGAAAAGAATATTTATGTAGTTGTTTTGGTTTGTTGTTTAGTTGATAAGTCCGAGTGCTTTTTGGAGGTCTACACGAGCATTCATTACATCATACAAAGCAGTAAAGTAGTTGGTCTGTGCTTCTTTCAGTGCGCTTTCTGCATCCATCACTTCAAGGCTACTGCCTACTCCTTCTTTGTATTTTATTCTTGCTGTATTGTAAACACTTTGTGCGAGTTCCATATTTTCTTTTTGGTTGTCAAGCGCAAGAAGGTTATTCTTTAATGAGATACGTGAATTTTCTTTTTCAAGCGTCAATGCCATTTTAAGATTGGAGATATCGTTCTCATTTTTCTCCATGGTTATTTTCGCTTGTTTCAACTTGTTTCTACGTTGAAAACCATCGAATAAAGGAAGATTAAGATTAGCGCCGATCAAAGCAGATTTTTGCCAGTTGTCTTGTGGATCGAATAACCTATTCATGTTATAAAGTGTATAACCATAATTCCCGAACAAGCTCAACGTTGGTAACCAACCTAATTTATAACGCTTCACATCATAGCCATACAATCTATTTTGTATCTGCAACAATTGAAACTCATTTCTAGCATTGTAATCTAATTCCTTCAATAGCAATCCTGCATTCTCATTGCTCTCAGTCAACGTATCTTCCAAAGCGATCGTTTCTTCCAAAGGCATTCCCATCTGAAATTTCAAAGACAGATAGGCGAGGTCTATCATTTGCTCAATGCGTATCTTTTGTGTTTTCAAATTATTCATAGTAACTGAAATCCTATCTACATCTATCTTTTCAGCAAAACCTGCTTTGTATATCTCTTTTGTTTCTTTGTGCATTTGACCGATACGCTCAATATTTTGATCTATTAACTCTTCCTGCTTTTCAGCAATAAGAATGTTGTAGTATGCTTTACTCACGGCTACTTTCACATCCTGTATAGTCAGGTCAATGCTCTTTGACGCAAGCTCTTCTAATGTCTTTCTCGCACGTAACGCAACCATGATATCGGGGTTGAAAAGCAGTTGAGAAAGCTTGGCAGTTGCAGTCGTTGTCCATTTAGGCTGGAAGGCAAGCGGCAATGTTCCTACGGGAGCATTCCTAAAATTTGAATCTAAATATTGTGGTTGAACAGCTCCTTTTATTGCGCCACTAATAAAATCCGGCACTTGGAAAGCCGCAACTAACGGCGCATATTGGAGTGATCCTTCGGCATTTAGCTGTGGTAAGGCAGAGCCGGTTACTTCTTTGTTCCTTGCAATAGCGGAGTTGTAATCTAACATTGCATTTTTGATCTTTACCTGATTGCGCTCTGCATACTCCAAACACTCCTCCAACGACATTTGCGAAACATCTTGAGCCTTAACAAACTCTGATGAAAAAAGAATAATGGTCAGTAATAGTAAGTATCCTCTCATATCTTGGAAACTTGTTTTAAATATTGCTCTTTGTATTTTTTATAAAGTTTTTCTCCTTTAGTAGTCATAATGCCATACATAAAATGCTCGCTGATCTCATTGGCTATTTCGCTCAAATGATGTTTATCTGTCACTAATAAATTGGGATAATATACAAGCATTGACAACTCCATTCTGTACGTCGCCATGAAATCAATGTTGATTTCTTCACGATAATATCCTTGCTCAATGCCATCTTTCAAATTTTGTTTTATGCGAACTACATCTTCCTCTTCCACGCCACAACGAAAACGCCTGTAACACTCAGGAAAATAACGTTCCATTTCAAACAATGTGAGCGGGTTCATATTTCGGTTCACTTCGTCAAACAAACCCATCACGCGAACCATCCCTTCAATAGCGTTCTCTGACTGAGTAAGATGTTCATTACACTTTTCTGCAATTGCATCTCGAAACCATTCTACAGAGTCAGTAACCATCTCTTGCTTGTTCGCAAAATGTTGATAGAGCGTTTTTTTTGAAACAGTAGCTTTTCTGGCTATATCATCCATGGTAATAGTCTTAAAGCCATACTGACGGAACAAATCTATCGCCTCGCCTCGGATTTTTGTCAACGTATCCATAATCACGGGCGCAAAACTATGGAAACTTTTATGATAAAAATAGTTTCCTGCGGATTTTTTTTTGGAAATTAATCTGTAAGATAGGAATAGATCATTTCTGCTATTTGCTGTTGACCGCTATCGCTTGTAATATATGCCCTGTCTTTTTCATTAGATAAATAACCTAATTCGATAACAACACCAGGACAGTTTGAGTTCTTAATAAGATAAATATTTTTGCTGTTGATGTTTACGCCACTAACAAGCTTATTCTTACTAGCAGAAATATAAATACCTCTGGCATCTATAGCCGACTGTGCAAAATTTTTATTCTCTTTAGATATATAAAGCTCCATCCCAGATTGGTTCTCATCGTTCGATGTATTTACATGAAGCGACAACAATAAGTCAGGCTTGAGTGCATTCACTTTCGCTACCCTTTGTTCAAGAGTTGTAAATTCATCTCCTTCACGAATAAGCACAATCTTCACATCGCTGCTATTTGATAATTTGAATATTCTTTTTGAAATATTTAATACAATATCTTTTTCTGAAAAATCTCCAAATTCAGCACCATTATCTTTTCCACCATGCGCAGCATCTATCACTACCAATTTTTGCCCTGCTAATGATACTAGGCTTGAAGAAAACATTAAACATGCTAGAACTATCTTTTTCATAAAACTGTATTTTGGAGTATTAAATATAGAAAAAACGCGCTACAATCGTAACGCGTTGAAAAAATCAGATGTTCTAAAACTATTTCTTGCTGTGGTAAATCTTGTCATCAAAAAACTCTGAAGTAGATTGTAACGGTGCATTTGCCATGCGCTCGTAGATACGAGATATTTCTATCTGTTCTTTGTTTTCATGAATCTCTTCAAGGCTGTCGGTATGACTGCTGAATTCATCAAGCTTTTTGTGAAGCTCTTCTTTCATAGTCACAGATATTTGATTAGCACGACGAGCCATCACTACGATAGATTCGTAGAGATTTCCTGTTTTGTCCTTGATGGCTATCACGTCTTTCGTTTCTACCAGCGGGTTCACTGCCGCCAGGGCTTTCTTATTGGTGCTCATTGCGTAGTTTATTTATATTGGTTTGTACTTGACTGTTTATTTTTTCGGCATCTTCCAAATATTTGGAATTAGGATAGTTTGCTTTTAGATCGGTATAAGCCGAAGCTGCATTGCCATAACGTTCTTCCTGTTTTTCCTTGATACTTTGCTTTGCATAATTGTAATAAGAACGAACCGTCATATACTGATAATAATCAGAGCTTGCCGACTCAGGGAAGTTTTGCATGAGCAATTTGTACGTAACGCTTGCTGCTTTGTAATGTCCTAAGTTGTAATAAAGTTTGGCTGCATCCGCATCTTTCACCTCCAACTTGGCGCGCATAGCTAACATCAAATTATTGGCTTCCGAAACACGTTTTGACTGTGGACGAGTATTAATATATGACTGCATTGCTTCCATCGCTTTGATGGTATTTGTCTGCTCCAAAGAAGATTTAGGAGACTCTAGAAAAAGACAATAAGCGTGCATGTATTCTGCTTCTTCAGCATCTTTACTTGCAGGGAAATATTCGGTAAAATTCTTGAAGTGATAAGA
>CBFGYQ010000244.1:0-3800 GCA_965652995.1 uncultured bacterium | reverse complement strand
CAACCGTATCATTGCCTACATACATGATGCAAAAACATGGATATGGGTGATACCATTCTCCAATGAAAATACTTCTCTTGGTTTTGTGAGCGATCCTGAATTTTTTGACCAATACAAAGGCAATCTTACAGAACAATACAAACAACTGATCCAATCCATGCCTTATTTGAAAGAGCGTTTTGGTGAAGCAGAATTGCAATGGGAAGAACCTCGCGTGTTACAAAGTTGGAGTGCTACAACGGATAAGTTTTATGGAAATGGATTTGTACTTACAGGAAATGTTACCGAATTCCTCGACCCGATATTTTCAAGTGGTGTAACGCTCGCTTCTGTATCTGCACAAACGGCTGCGAAGTTGGTTGTAAAACATCTGAAAGGCGAAGAAGTGGATTGGGAAAATGATTACATGAAACTGATGCAGAAAGGAGTAGATGTGTTCCGCACATATGTGAACACTTGGTACGAAGGCATTTTGTTCAAGATATTTTTCTCTGAAAATCGTGATGAAAAGATCATGTCACAAATATGTTCAGTGCTCGCAGGATATGTGTGGGATGAAACCAATCCATTCGTGAAAAATCACGACAAGAATGTGCGGACACTTGCGCGGTTTTTGGACACGCAAAAACAAACGGTATAGAACTTACAATACAGTACTCGCGTCATTGCGAGCTTTTTCAGCGAAGCAATCTCACGAAATGGAAATCACAATCTAAACCATCAGAAATTTGAAAGAACATCTAAAGCAATTAATGGCAAATAAATCTGACGAAGATTTGTTAAAGTATGTTACAAACCCTGAAAAATACACTCAGGAGGCTATAGATGCAGCATTGCAAGAATTAGGAAGTAGAGGACATATTGTAAGCTCAGATGACCGTCAAAGAATTGAAAAAGCAACGGAAGCAAAAAAATATGCAGCAGATAATCCTAAAAGAGAAACAGGATTTGGCTCTTGGAAAGAAAATATTGTCAATGATGAAGATGCTCCTCAATGCTATTCTCAACGTGCAATTTGGGGCTTTTCTGTTTTCTTTACTGTAATATTTGGAGCTATACTTTTAGCTATAAACATTGCTGATAAAACGAAAAAATGGATTGTGATTGGTTTCGGAATTGCATACACCTCAATTGCCATTTTTGTATTAAATCAATTTCCTAGAAATACAGGACTAACTTTTATTGTGAATGCTCTTGGTGCAATTATTTTGACAACATTGTTTTGGAATAAATACATTGGGACAGACACAAAGTATAGAATTAAACCAATTTGGAAACCTTTAATCATATCCATAATTATTGCAACGCCATTATGTACAGTGAATGAAGATTTTTTTAGAAAATATTGTATTTCGTGAGATTGCTTCGTCGTTCCTCCTCGCAATGACGCGAGTAATCGAGCGAGTAAATAAAAAACAAACATCATTTTGCATAGCTTAAAAAAAATATTGATTGATGATAAACTTATTGCTGTAAATAGCAAAACCGTTTACAATGGTGAAATGTCTGGAGAAGAAATCTATCGCACAATACAGATGAATTATCCAAAGTTTTTCAAGATGGATGTGTTGTGTAAATGGGCGATGATTGGTGCGGAATATTTATTGAAGAAAGAGGAAGGCTATATTTATCAAGGAATAGACAAGGAGAAAGTTGCTGTTGTGTTGATCACAAAAAATGGTTGCTTAGATGTAGATAAAAAATACTTAGAAAGCACAAAGACGATTGCAAGTCCTGCGTTGTTTGTATACACACTCCCTAACATCATGCTGGGTGAAATTTGTATCAAACATGGTTTTAAAGGCGAGCAGCTTTGCATAGTGCAAGATGATTTTGATAAAGAAGAATTGAATTTTTGGGTGAATGATTTGTTGAAGAATAGAGGAATGGAGGCTTGTGTATGTGGGTTTGTAGATGCGAGTGAATATGGAGTGAAGGTGGAGATGGAATGGTGTTTAGCGTAAGGGGTTCACACGACGAAACGACGAATACAAAGTCCCAAAGACAATAATGTTGTTTCGTAGTATTCTTAGTTTTCTTTGTGTGAAACGAAAAAGCTCAATAGTAAAACCCTCGATGAACGGAGCGTCGCAACGATGCTTCATAGATGCAAATAGCTGACTACATAAATTCAATTTTTGACTTTTAATTTTTGACTTTTGAATTCAAAAGCATACATAGTAAACACAGGCGTCATCACAGCGATTGGAAATGATACTGCAGCGTGCTTGCAATCATTGAAAGATGGTAAGAGCGGAATTTCGCAAGCGGAGTTTTTGCAAACGCATTGGCAAGACACATTTCCGGTAGGTGAGGTGAAGATGAGTAGTGCACAACTTGCAGCTATGACGGGAATGCGTGCAGATGTGCCACGAACAGCTTTGCTGAGTGCGATCGCGGTGAAGGAATGTTTGCAAGGTTTTGAAGAGGTGGTGAAGAACTATCGTACAGGTTTTTTTTCTGCGAATACAGTCGGTGGTATGGATTTGACGGAAGCTGTGTATGCAGATGTGAAGCGCGATTTGTCGAACGTTGATTTGAATAAATTGAAATATCATGAGTGTGGTGCTGTGACGGAATTAGTGCGTAAACATTTTGGTATCACTGGTTTTACAACTACAATCAGTACGGCTTGTTCCTCAAGTGCAAATAGCATAATGATGGCGGCGCAAATGATTGAGAACGGCATGTTGGATGTGGCAATTGCCGGCGGTGCAGATTGTTTATCTCGGTTTACATTGAATGGTTTTAATACGCTGATGATACTGGATAAACAACCTTGCCAGCCTTTTGATAATGAACGTCGTGGATTGAATTTGGGAGAAGGTGCCGGTTATGTTTTGCTGATGAGTGAGAAAGCAATGAACGATTTTGGGGCGAATGCAAATTGCTATGTAAATGGTTATGCCAATGCAAATGATGCCTATCATCAAACAGCTTCTTCACCCGAAGGAACAGGAAGTAAACTAGCAATGACACAAGCTTTGCAGCAAGCGAATTTGCAACCATCAGATATTGATTACATCAATCTCCATGGCACAGGAACAGCCAACAACGATAGCTCAGAAGGGAAAGCGATAAAAACAATTTTTAAAGATAACATACCGAAAGCTTCATCCACCAAGGCTTTCACAGGACATACATTGGGTGGCTGCGGCGGCGTAGAAGCTGTGTTCTCTACATTAGCTATTCGTGAAGGAATAGTTTTCCCTAACCTCAGATGGCAAAATCAAATGGGGGATGTTAGCTGGAAACCTGTGACGGAATTACAAACAGGATTGGACATAAAACATGTGTTATCGAACTCATTTGGCTTTGGTGGTAATTGTTCTACACTCATTTTTTCAAAAGCATAAACGATGGAACTGTATATAAAAGGTGTGGGAATATTGAGTGCAGCAGGCAGTAATGTAGATGAAGATTTTTTGCAACAAAAAGAAACACCCGCAAATTTCCTCTGCAAAGAGCCGGACTACACGGTTTACATTCCACCGATGCAGTTACGCAGAATGAGTAAGGCAGTGCGTATGGGAATTGGTGCTTCTAAAATTGCCTTACAACAAGCAAAGATTGAGAAACCGGATGCTATTTCTATTGGTACAGCTATGGGCTGTTTGAATGATACCGAAGTTTTTTTGAAGAAAATGGTTGAGCAGGAAGAGCAAATGTTGACACCCACTGCATTCATACAAAGCACACACAACACTGTTGGCGGACAGATAGCTTTGTTGTATGGTTGTAATGGGCACAATCTTACTTATGTGCATCGTGGACATTCATTTGAGCAAGCCATGATGAAT
>CBFGYQ010000243.1:0-3833 GCA_965652995.1 uncultured bacterium | reverse complement strand
AGTTCTACTTTGGTAGCTATCCAAGTAGTACGCAGTCTTGGTATTACCAGTTGCAAGATCATTCCCGGCAGACCACCAAACATTTCCGGACCACCACTTACAGTGATGTCATCAGAATAAAAAGCGACGATAACTACAGAGTCATAAATTGTACTCACTGCCTTTCTGCATTTGTAATTGGCAATCATGCGTACTTCATCATGTATTTTCCATTGCAGCTTGCGCATACTGTCTTGCACCAAAAACTTTTCTTCATACACTTGTTTATTTGCGGCTACTTTTTTCTGTTGAAAATCGGTGAAAACAATATTGTCGTATGCAGGCGGTGTACCCCAACCTTTAGGTTTTTCGTCTACTTCCCTTCCCGGTTTATAAAGACTTAACTGTGGAGAAAACGTATAATCAAAATAAGTGATCGTAAATTTTGGCGTATTTTTTTTCATGAAATCCATCCAGCTTTTATCGTCATCATCATCCATCATGTCTTCCATTAACTGATGTGCGTTCGATTTTCGTTCGTATTCTACTTTGCCGTAAGATGTGTATTGGGCATAGCTTTTTGTCGAAAAAATGAGAAGTAGTGTTATGATAAAATAGTTCATAGAAAGGCGTTTAGTTTGTAATAATGAAAGAGCCTACTTCTTCTGCCGTTGCTGCAGCAGCAGATTTAGTGAAATTCCAAATGAGACTTAGCATTCCGTAGCGACGAATGGTATTGTAGTTCTGTTCAGTAACTGTATTGGCATAAGCCACTCTCGAAAATCCTTTGTTTTGATTGAGTATATCATAGCCGGTAAATCTCAGCTCCAATGCATCCCCTTTGAGGAATTTTTTGCTGACGTAAGCATTCCAAAGAAACACATTGTTGTTATTATCAAAAGCAGCTACTTTTTGACGAATATCCCAGTTGATGTCAGTACCTATTTCAAATTTTTTCGGAAGTTCGAAGCGTATATCTAAATTGGTACTGTAAGTAAAATAATTAGTTCTTGCCTTATTTACTGAAGCAAAATTGGAGTTGTAATTCACGTCAAAGTTGAGTCCAATTTCACAAAGCGAATCTTTTTCGTAATCAAGATTAATGCCTAATGATATTCCTTTATTATCGTTCGTGTTTTTAATGTCATTGATGAAAGAATTGGTCTTAGAAATATTACCATTTACATTTAACCCTGCTCTCATGTCCAACTCTCTGATGCTTCTTCCCCAGCCACCCCAAAGCCAGCCATTATAATTGCCATCTACATTTATGTATTGGTAAGTGCGAATGAGGTTGTCGGCGATTTGTTCTGTACGGCTGATGTCATCATTTACAAAAGTGAAACCAACTCCGGAGTAGATGTATGTGCCGGAGAAGACTTTATAATCATTAAAACGAAGATTAAATCTGTGGTTAAATTCTTGTCTCAACGCAGGGTTTCCGATAGAGATATTCAGTGGGTCCGTATTTTGGCGAAGTGGTTGTATCTGGTCAATAGAGGGTTGCTGTGTACCACCATTGTAGTTAAACGACATGGAGCGTTGCTGGCGTGGGCGATAGCTGATAGATGCTGATGGGAAAAAGTTGGTGAAGTTTCTATCGTATGTAATATTCCTGAAGTTATCTGTTTGGCTGAATTTAGTTGAGGCTATTGCGCCTCCAAATGAAAGATTCAATTTCTTAAAAACAAATCTCAAATTACTACCACCCTTGTGTGTGAGTATGTCAAAATCGTAATTACTACTGAATAGGCTGTCTAGAATATCATACTTGCCATCCGTATTATTTCTATTGTAAGAGAGTAATCTGGTAAAGCTGTTGTTGATGGTCAATCCATAATTCGCTTCTATGAACATCACCTTACTCAAAGGTTCTGTGTAGGAAAGTGTACCTGTGATTTGGAAGTTTTCAGAAGTATTGTCTTTGCGTTGATCTATGCGTTGTACAGTGGTATCTAATAGCGTTGTTACTTCTGAGTTTAAATAACTTTCTACATCTGTATTAGTATATCGTTCATTGAATATCGCTGAAAATGTGCGACCTTTTTTATTGAATTTTTTTCTGTAAGAAAGAGATGAGTTGATGTTTTTAGCTAGCGCACTCGAATTATTATGACGTTCATTTTCATTGAAAATAGTGCCCATTGTATCTACAGAAGTACTGGTGAAATCTTCTCGGCTGTCTGTTTGTTTATAGCCGGCATTTGCCGTAAGTCTTAAAGATGCAAGTGAGTCTATTTTATAATCCAGCATTAGATCGGCACGATGTCTATCACCTGTACTGAACGAACTTTTTCGTTGATCGTTGTAGTACTGGAATGAATCTAAATTGTATTGTGTAAGTGTGTAGCCTTCTGTGGAAATATTTTGTTTAGCGTATCGATAATTGCTGCTGAGGTGAAGGTTGTCCTCAAACCATTTATTAGAATAATGAGCACCACCCGTCCATGCTTGTGGTAAGCCTTGTCCATTGTATTGTCCATTCCAACCTATATTGTCATTATCGCCTTCGTACACAGTTGTCATACCACCATCATCGTTAAAAGTAGTCACACCACCATCCCCTCCCCCAAATTTATCTCTATCTTCCCATCCTAATCCCATTTTACCGGTATTAGCAGCAATACCAAAAACAGATAATTTTCTTTTGTTTTTGAAGGCATTAAGCATCAACTGATTTTCATAAAAACCATCGGTACCACCTCCGGCAACGGCTTTACCAAAATAGCCGCGCTTCATATTGTCTTTCAGTTTTAGGTTAATGGTTTTCTCGCGTGTACCATCATCTATTCCTGTAAATTCTGCCTGTTCGCTTTTCTTATCAAACACCTGTACTTTATCAACCGCTTTTGCTTGTAAACTTTTACTAACAATGGCAGGATCATCTGTAAAGAACTCTTCACCATCTACCAGTATCTTCTGTACTTTTTCGCCTTGTGCTGTGATCTCTCCGTTCTTATTTACTTGTATTCCCGGTAGTTTTTTCAAAAGTTCTTCAACTGTTGCATTTTCTCTTACATTAAAGCTATCAGCAACATATTCGGTTGTATCACCTTTTATTTTTATAGCGGCTATCTGTTGTTTCAATACAAATTCTGTGAGTAAATGAGAGCGCGTTACCATTGATATTTGCCCCATATTAATAACAGGCTTTTCTGTACTCAGTTTCACTACATCCACATAATCTACAAAACTTGGGAAACTGATTAAGACAATATAGCTGCCTTCGTTAGGTGTTTGTAGCTCGAACGTGCCATCCTGTTTTGCTCTTGTAAAAGTTTCCAGTATAGAGTCTTTAGCTCGAATAAGAGTTACAGCCGCATCTGTCAGGTGAGCATTGTTCAACGTATCTACAACAGTACCTTTAATACTGAAAGATTGAGCGAACGAATTGGAGGTACAGCAAAATACTAAAGGAATAGCTAGAAAAAGTAGAAGGTTTTTCATTGGGGTTGTGTATGCAAATAAAACGTTCAAATGCAGTAAATGTTACATTGCGATGACAAATTACATGGAATAGTTGAGTAAAAAATCCCCTCTTTAAAGAAATGACAATTCTAAAGACATAAAAAAGCCACCCGAAGGCGGCTAAAGCTTGTGGAGAATACCGGAATCGAACCGGTCACCTCTTGCATGCCATGCAAGCGCTCTACCAAATGAGCTAATTCCCCTTTTGTGCGGTGGCAAATATAGTATTAGTCATTTCAATCATCAAAGTTTTTATTCGCTACCTTTAGAAGTATGAGTAACAGCATCTGGAAACAAATCCTTACTTACTTCTATATTCGCAAACGAGATCCAAACGAACCACGAAACATCAACATCACCATGATGCACGGCATGAATAGGATATC
>CBFGYQ010000242.1:0-3845 GCA_965652995.1 uncultured bacterium | reverse complement strand
AGGGATTTCCTACAATGAAGCCATCGCAAATTAGAGATGCGATACAACGAACAGGGCATAGTTATAACAATCCTACAGCACAGTTGGGATATGGTGTACCGGATTTTTGTGCAGCAAGTATTTTGTTGGGTGTGAACGATGATGGTTTTACAGAAAACAATTTTGCTAGTGTTTACCCCAACCCGTTCTTTACTGATTTTAATGTGCAGGTGAATTCTTTAAAAAACGAACCGACCTCTATCGCAGTGTATGATGTTGCAGGTAAATTATTACTGAAAGAAACCCATCTATTGAAAAAAGGTGATAATAAAATCACAATGAACACTTCTTACTTAAATACAGGAATTTATTTCCTAAAAGTCAACAACACGGCTTCGTCCGAAACTATTAAGATCATAAAGTATTAGAAGGCATAATATTTGACTGTCTATCCAATCGCCATTTCCAGTTAAAAAGCAGAGCAGTTACACTGCCTATAATCATTCCCAGGATCGCACCGCAAAAAACATCTAAAGGAAAATGGACACCCACATACACTTGGGCGTAAGAGACTGAAGCCGCCCAAAAAATAGCCATCCACCAAACAGCTTTTACTCTCTTTTGTAATGTGATAGCCGCAAAAAATCCTAACGCAAAATGATTGGTAGCATGTGATGACGGAAAGCTATAACCACCACCACAAGGCACAATAATGTGTACCATTTTCGCTAATGAAGCATCATTACAAGGTCTTATGCGCTGAAAGGATTCTTTCAACCATGCCGCAGATATTTTATCTGCCAATGCAAAGGTGAGCAGAAAAAATAAGCACCAGATAAAACCAGCACGCTTAAAATTACCAACAGTAAAAAGTAATAAGAACAAATACAAGGGAGCCCATGTCCACTGGTTGCGTAGATATGGAACTACTGCATCTAGAAAATCATTTCGCCACAATACATTCAGGTAGTACCATACTTTATGATCTAATTCTATTAAGCTTTGAGGTAATGACGCAGCCATTATGTTATTTTTTGAACACCATGATCATGCGTGGGGAATCTTGCGGATGATAATTGTTGAGTTGATAATCTCCGAAATTGGCAACCATTGATAAACCTGCTTTTTTGAACATCGCTATAAAATCGCCGAGTGTAAAGGCTGCAACGGTTTCTGTAAAGACTCTATTATCATCATCTTCATCTTTAAAACTTATCTGTTTTACAAAATGATCGCTCTCCAATTTTTTCTCAATATGAAAATCGATTCCACCTTTTGTGATGGATTCTTCAGTAACCAAATTGGCTAATGCTTTTTCTCTATTAAGATAATCTACCACCAATATGCCCCCGGGTTTTAAACATTTCGCAAAAGATTTTGCAGCCATCTCATGATGTCGTTGATGCTCGAAATAACCAAAACTGGTAAAGAAGTTAAATGCAAAATCGAAGTAATTGATATAAAAAGGGAAGCGCATATCATGCACTAAAAAATGCAAATTATCTGCCTCGTATTTTTTTGCTACTTGAATGCTTTCATAAGCAAGGTCAATTCCTGTAACATCAAAACCATACTTAGCAAGTTGTCTCGCAAAGCGTCCTTCACCACAGGCAATATCTGCCATCTTGCTTCCTGACATGGGCTGTAAATAAGCGATCAATTTATCAACAAATTCGCGTGCTTCTTCCAAATCTCTATCTTGGTAAAGAATATGATAATATGGCGAGCCGAACCAACTCTCGTACCAATCTACTTGTTCTTGTAACATAAGCTAAAGTCAAAACTCAAAAATAAAAAATTCTATCGGTTGAAACGTAATAAGCATTGTAACTATAAACGTTTAATGCTTGGCATTATTTTTCTCATTTCACTAACTTACATTGTTATTCAGCTAAATAAACTACTATGAAAAACATCTTCTTTCTTTCAGCACTTGCATTTGTATTATTATTTTCTGCCAGTTGCAACCGCTATTATTACAAACCCAACGCCGTGAATGCTCCCATGTTCACTGATGGCAATCAATTTCACGTAGCAGGTGCAGGTATGATCCGTACCGATGAGGATGATATCAATGATGGAAATTCTTATTTTTTTGATGTACAAGCTGCCTATTCACCTATAAAACATTTAGGAATCATAGCTAATTACAGCACTTGGGCATTCCGTCCTAACACTATAAATTTTGCTTCAGGAAATGTAGATGCAGATGCACATCTTGCAGAGGTGGGTGTTGGCGGTTATCTAGTTGCCGGTCAAAAGAAAGCAAAACTGGTTGGAGACTTATATGTTGGTGGCGGCGGCGGTAATCTCCGCAGCGATGTAGATATGAAAGTGCGTCGCTTGTTCCTACAACCCGGTATTGGTATGCGCCATCCGGTGGTAGATGTAGGTTTCAACCTGCGCATCAGCAATGTAAAATACATGGATTTAGATGATAATGGTAGAGGAATGGCATATCTCCAAGACAAACGCCTTTACGATATAAATAGGAATCGTAGAATAGATGAAGGAAGTTATTTCTTTTTAGAACCTGCCGTTACAGTAAGAACAGGTTATAAATTTATAAAAGCACAGTTTCAATGGGGGTTTGCAAATGAAGTATCTACCATACCTTGGAATTATAATGGAGCAAGGTTTACCATCGGTTTGCATTTCAGCTTGGAAGATGCCTTGCAAATGGGGAAAGCTAGCTCTGTTGGAGATAATTAATTGTCTTATTTTGACTTTTCGTTGATCGCTTTCGCAAATGCAATTACTTCAGATTCTCTAGTGTCGAAAGCACACATCAGTCTTACTTCATGCGTCGCTTCATCCCAAGTGTAGAACGGGAATTTCTCTTGTAATGGTTTTATCCAAAATGGAGGCATCGTGCAAAAAACAACATTAGCTTCCACGGGTTTTGTTATTTCTATTTCTGGAATTTCTTTAATTCCTGCATAAAGCAGTTGCGCCATGTCGTTACTGTGAGTAGCTACTTTTCTCCATAATTCGTCTTTCAACAATGCTTCAAACTGTGCAGCTATAAATCTTGTTTTAGAGGCAAGCTGCATTACTTGTTTTTGTTTAAAGCGGATATGCTTTGCAAGATCTTTATTAAAAACAACAACCGCTTCGCCAAACATCATTCCCAATTTTGTACCACCAAGCGAAAGCACATCAACACCTACATGCGTGCTTATGTCTGCAAGATTGCATTCCAAATTTGCTACTGCATTAAAAAATCTTGAACCATCAACATGTAAATACAGATCATGTTTTACAGCCAATGCTTTTATAGCTTTCAATTCTTCAATGCTGTAAACAGTTCCGTATTCTGTTGATTGTGTAAGTGAAATAACTTTGGGTTGTGCAAAATGAATATCTCCTTTCCTAATGATTTTCTTCTCCAATTGCTCTATAGTCAGCTTCCCATTTTCATTTGTAGTGACCGGTATAAAACGACAACCGGTAAAGCTCTCAGGGGCAGTACTTTCATCATTGTAAAAATGAGACACACCGGCACAGAGTATTGAACTAAAACTTTCTACCATGCTACTGATGCTTAACACATTCGCACCCGTTCCATTAAAAACG
The DNA here is from genome assembly GCA_965652995.1 of uncultured bacterium. Lineage (GTDB taxonomy): Bacteria > Bacteroidota > Bacteroidia > Chitinophagales > Chitinophagaceae > JAFIGV01. Next base: position 290 of record CBFGYQ010000242.1, on the reverse strand, counting down.
AAAACAACTTCTACGTCTGTTTCAAAAACTTCATTAAATCTTTTTCGTACACGCTCAGTAAGCACATCACCACCATAAGAAATTGCGTGAACTTCGTTTGCTTCCTTCAATGCATTCATCACTTCAGGTAAAACACCTGCGTAATTATCACTTGCAAAACTCTTCATTGGTTGGGAATTTATTTATTTATAGCTGTAGCGACAAGGCATGCCTTGTCTCTACAAAAAATCTCTTTCTTTAAAAATTACATAGGAGCATTTTCAGCAAAAGTATCTCCTTGATTCATGTCG
>CBFGYQ010000241.1:0-3850 GCA_965652995.1 uncultured bacterium | reverse complement strand
GTATGGACGCGCTTTGCATCAAACTGATGGCAACACCGTATTTCAACATTATGGGAAAAACAATGAAGCGATCTATTCTGTTAGTCGCGGTGAGTTGAACAAAAAATTGATGACGCTTGCTGAAGAAGAAGGCGCAAAAATTATTTTTGAAAAGCGATGCCTAAAGGTAGATGTACCAGACAATAAGCTTCATTTTGAGAATACGAATGGTAACGAAGAAATTGTAGAAGCAGATTTGCTTTTTGGTGCTGATGGCGCTTTCTCCGCATTGCGACACAGTTATACTTTTCTAGACAGAGTAAATGCTGCGCAAAACTATTTAGAGCATGGCTACAAAGAATTGAACATTCCTCCGAGCAACGACAAAAAGCCGATGATGGAGCAGAATGGTTTGCACATTTGGCCACGAAAAAATTTCATGTTGATAGCTCTTCCAAATCCTGATTACAATTTCACTTGTACCTTGTTCTTACCATTCGAAGGAGAGAATTCTTTTGCTTCTTTAAAAACAAAAAAAGACGTCACCACATTCTTTGAAAAATATTTTCCTGATGCATTGGGTATGATGCCAACATTAATAAATGATTTTTTTGAAAATCCAACTTCTTCATTAATAACCACGCACATCAAACCTTGGCATTATCGAGACAAGAGTGCATTGATAGGTGACGCTGCACATGCAATTGTTCCTTTTTATGGTCAGGGAATGAATGCCGGTTTTGAAGATTGCACGATACTTTCGGGATTAATGGATAAACATGATGATTGGGCAACAATTTTGAATGAATACGATAATGCTCGCAAGCCTAATGGCGATGCAGTTGCAGAATTGGCGTTGATGAATTTCGTAGAAATGCGCGACAAGGTTGCAGACCCACATTTTCTTGAAAGAAAAAAAATAGAAAAAGAATTGGGCAAACTTTATCCATCGCAATTCAACTCTGTTTATGAAATGGTTTCTTTCAGCCACACTCCTTATAAAACAGCTATGACTTGCATCAAGTTTCAAGATGAGTTGTTAGAAACAATAATGAAGAAAGGAAATTTCGAAGAGAATATTAATAAGGAAGATTTTAAAAATAAGTTAGATAGTTGGATGAATGACTATGCTTCATCCGTTCAACAATTAGAATTTTAGCAAATGAAACAACGGAAGCGATGGACATTAAAACCAGCTAATGAAAAACATACGCAGCAGCTTGTAGAGGATTTGAAAATACATCCTGCACTTTGCCGATTGTTGGCGGTTCGTGGCGTTACAGAATATGAAAGTGCTAAGAAATTCTTCAGACCAAGTTTAGATGATCTTCATGATCCTTTTTTGATGAAAGGTATGAAGCAAGCCGTTGATAGAATTGCGGATGCGATGGAATGGCACGAGCGCATTTTGGTGTATGGAGATTATGATGTGGATGGTACAACTTCGGTTGCGGTGGTATATTCTTTCTTGAAAAAAAATTACAACGGCGATATCAGCTTTTATATTCCGCATCGCTATCGTGAAGGCTATGGTGTTTCAAAACAGGGAATTGATTATGCACATGATAATGGATTTACGCTAATCATTACTCTCGACTGTGGTATCAAGTCTGTTGAGTTGGTAAACTATGCACAATCTCTCGGTATAGATGTAATTGTTTGCGATCACCACACTCCGGATACTGTTTTGCCACCGGCTTATGCTATTCTCAATCCGAAGCAAACAGACTGCACTTATCCCTATAAAGAATTGAGTGGTTGCGGTATTGGGTTTAAATTGATTTACGCAATTGCTGATAAATTGAATCTTCCTGATGATGCTGTATTGGAATATTTGGATCTGGTGGCTACAAGCATTGCCGCAGACATTGTACCTATTGATGGTGAGAACCGAATATTGGCTTTCTACGGCATTCAGAAAGTGAATGAAAATCCTATGTTGCCATTAAAGGTTTTGAAAAATTATTCGGGTGCAGCAGCAAAAGAGTTAACTATTTCCGATCTGGTTTTTGTGATAGGTCCGCGTGTGAATGCAGCCGGTAGAATGGATGATGCACGCAAGGCTGTTGATCTTTTTATAGAAACGGATATTGAAAAAATAGAATTGCTTGCTGCCGAATTACAATCGGATAATACGGACAGGAAAGAAGTGGATAAATCCATCACTGAACAGGCATTGGCATTGATAGATGAAAGTGATACGATGCGTGCAAGGAAATCAACTGTACTTTATAAAGAAGATTGGCACAAAGGAGTTGTGGGCATAGTAGCATCCCGATTGATAGATCATTATTATCGTCCAACGATCGTACTTACAAAATCGAATGATAAAGTATCAGGCTCTGCGAGGTCGGTAAGTGGTTTTAATATTTACGAAGCCATCCACGAGTGTCGCGATTATCTGGAAAACTATGGCGGACATTTTTACGCTGCAGGTATGACCATGACGGTGGATAATGTAGAGGCATTCACTAAAAAATTTGAAGAGGTCGTTGCTAAAAATATTACTCCTGAATTACTCATTCCTGAAATAGAAATTGATGCAGAAATAAAACTCTCCGATATCTCGCAAGCGTTCTACAACATCATCAAACAATTCGAACCTTTTGGTCCTACGAATTTGCGTCCTGTTTTTATCAGTAGAAATGTTCGCGACTATCAAGGTTATTCAAGAATCGTAAAAGAGCAACACATCAAATTTGTAGTGCATCAAAACGACGGTCGAATTATTGATGGCATCGGTTTTAACCTTGCAGATAAATTTCCTTACGTTTCACATGGCCCGTTTGATATGGTTTATACCGTTGACGAAAATGAATTTAATGGAGTGAAAAAGTTGCAAGTGAAGGTGGTGGATGTGCGACCTTCGATGTGATTTTTTATTGTCCAAGCCATCCAAATTCTATTTTGCTTTTTCGGCGTTGGCACCGTTCATCGTTTAGAATTTCTATTGAGCTTTTCTCCTGATAAGATTGAGTTGACGCTAACCATGACTTCTTGTTTTCAATAAATTTTTACAACTTACATAAAAACCAACTCTATGAAAAGAACTATGCATTTGCTATATACGTCAGTTTTGCTATCTCTTATTTTTTTCTCTTGCAAAAAGAACGATGACCAACAGAAAACTACTTCCGGAAATGCAGGAGGATTTTTCTGGAGCGAAAAAGTCACTTTTGATACTACCTATCCTTATTTTGATGTTGATACGATCGCTCCTGTACAAAACGGATATGCTATGTTCTTTGACAGCTCAAGCGGCACTTTAAAGTATGTAGCTATTGATAGTGTTTCTGTAAATGGTTGGGGAATGGAAATATCTGACACAGCTAATGGAGAATCTCCAGCCTACTTTTTATTACCTTTTACAGACATGAGCAGTACTTGCAATTGGAATGTTGTAGGTGCGGGAAACATACCATCTTTCAGCTTCAATAACACGATGCCTTATCCAGATTTTACCGGTGTTCTCCCTGATAGTATGGATAAAACTCAAGGCATAACCTTCAATATTCAATTTGCTAATGTAGATTCTATTAGTATTGATCTTTGGAATGATGGCAGTACTCCGAATGGAATGCTCTCTAAGTCATTTGCTCCTAATACCACTTTTTCTTTCACACCTTCGGAAGTAGCTAATATTACCACTTCTGGGGATTTTGGAGCAGCAAATGTTTTTGTAATAAACGCCTACGTACACACGACCCAAACTTTGGGTGGATGCTCATTTACATTTACAAAAACAATCCAGTATTTAGGTGGATATTGGGTCTATTAGTAAAGGTCAGCAGTAATAAGTTTCAAAAACTCTGAGCGTGTTTCATTGGCTTCGAACTGACCGCTGAAGGCTGATGTGGTGGTAACACTATTT
>CBFGYQ010000240.1:0-3851 GCA_965652995.1 uncultured bacterium | reverse complement strand
TACAGTACAACAAAGAGGCTATGTAGAAAGGAAAGATAAAGAAGGTATAAAAAGAGATTTCAGAATATTAAGTCTGAAAGAAAACAGCATAAGCAACGAAACTAAAAATGAAAATGTAGGTGCTGAAAAATCAAAACTATTCCCTACAGATCTTGGAATGGTAGTGACTGATTTTTTAAAGGAACATTTTACCAGAGTGATGGACTATGGTTTTACTGCTAAGATCGAAGAAGAGTTTGATGAAATAGCGCAAGGAAAAACAGAATGGAGTGAAATGATCGATGACTTCTACCACCCTTTTCATGAGCGAGTTGAAAACACTATAGAACATGCAGCAAGAGCCAAAGGAGAACACATTTTAGGGGATGATCCTGAAACAGGAAAACCGGTTGTGGCAAGGCTTGGAAGATTTGGACCAATGGTGCAAATCGGAAGTACAGAAGATGAAGAAAAACCAAAATTTGCTACGCTTAAACCCGGACAAAGCATTGAAACGATTACTCTAGAAGAAGCTTTAGATTTATTCAAACTTCCACTTAGTTTAGGTTTATATCAAGAACAAGAAGTAGTTGTGAATTTAGGACGCTTTGGTCCTTATGTAAAATGGGATGAGCAATTCATATCTATTCCTCGTGGCGAAGATCCGCTAAGTGTAGATATGGATAGAGCCATTGAACTTATTCGCGAGAAGCAAGTAGCAGATGCTCCGGTGGGTCATTATCAAAATAAACCGGTAACAAAAGGCAAAGGACGATTTGGCCCTTTTATCAAGTGGGAAGAATTATTTATCAATGTTCCAAAACGTTATGACTTCGACAACTTAACTCAATACGATATTGATGAATTGGTAAGTGCTAAAATTGAGAAAGAAGCCAATCGTTACATCCAACGCTGGGAAGATGAAAAAATAGCTATTGAGAATGGTAGATGGGGACCATTCATTAGGTTTGGAAAGCTCATGCTCAAACTTCATAATAAAGAGGATAAGACAAAGTACAGCACGGAGGAATTAAGTTCTATTTCATTGGATGAAGTAAAGAAAATGATCGTGGCACAAATACCTGATGCTTTCGATAAAAAGAAACCTGCTAAAAAAACTACTGCAAAAAAGGCAACAAAGAAAGCTGTCAAGAAAACAACTGCAAAAAAGAAGTAAGACTATACAAATTTTATCAGCACAGAACTCAGGGTTAAAACCTTGAGTTTTTTTATTACTAAATTTTCAACTCAAGAACTAAATAGGCTTTTTGCAAATCCCTTATCAACACGTAATTTTGCCCATCTTTTTCAAAACAAAAAGGAATTTTTCATATGGATTTGCTCACTTTACAGCAAGAAGAATTTATCGAACGCCACATTGGTCCTGACGCGAATGAAACGCAGGAAATGCTGAAGACGATTGGCGTGAATGATATGCAAGAGTTAATTGACCGCACAGTGCCTAAAAGCATTCGTATGGATCATGAGTTACGCGTACCGGCATCTATCAGTGAGAGTGATTACTTGCGTGAGTTAAAAGAAATTTCTTTAAAAAATAAAATCTTCAAAACCTACATCGGACAAGGATATTACGACACCATTACACCAAGTGTGATCCTTAGAAATATTTTTGAAAATCCGGGATGGTACACACAATACACACCTTATCAGGCAGAGATTTCACAAGGTCGTTTAGAAAGTCTTTTAAACTTCCAGACAATGGTCAGCGATCTTACAGGATTACCAATTGCAAATGCGTCTTTATTAGATGAAGCAACTGCTGCGGCGGAAGCAATGGCAATGTTCTTCCATGCGTTGAATAAAAATACCGACAATTTAGAGCGTCCTAAATTCTTTGTTGACATTGAAGTTTTTCCTCAAACAAAAGACGTATTGGTAACACGCGCTACACCTTTGAATATCGAAGTTGTTTTTGGTGATTATGCTTCTACCACTATCGACAGTACTTTCTTTGGTGCATTGGTACAATATCCGAATAGTAAAGGAAGCGTTGAAGATTATAAAACCTTCATCCAACAAACTCATGGTGCAGGTGCTTACGTGGCTATGGCTACAGATTTATTGGCACTTACTTTATTGACGCCTCCCGGCGAATTGGATGCTGATGTAGCTTTCGGTTCTGCACAACGTTTCGGTGTTCCGTTAGGTTTCGGTGGCCCACACGCTGCCTTCTTTTCTTGTAAAGATGAATTCAAACGCAGCATTCCGGGGCGTATTATCGGTGTGAGTGTAGATGCAAAAGGCAATCGTGCATTGCGTATGGCTTTGCAAACTCGCGAACAACACATCAAACGTGAAAAAGCGACTTCTAATATCTGTACGGCACAAGCTTTATTGGCTAATATGGCTGCTATGTATGCAGTTTTCCATGGCCCTGATGGATTGAAGAATATTGCAAAACGTGTTGCTATCTTGACTCAAACACTAGCTGAAACACTCAACGATTCAGGCGTCTCATTGGTTTCAAATTCCTTCTTCGATACAATTGCTGTAAAGGTGAAAGATGCGAATGCTATTCGTACAAAGGCAGAAGCGGCAAAGATCAATTTCAAATATCACACGGATAATTTGGTGAGCATTTCTTTGGATGAAACAACAACCGTTTCTGATGTGTTTCATATTCTAGAGATTTTCTCTGTTAATGAAGATGAAGGTGTTGGTTTCAGTATCGATCATGATCAGGCATTGACTCATATTCCATCTGCACTTACTCGCACATCAGATTATTTAACTAACATCGTTTTCAACAGCCATCATAGCGAAACACAAATGATGCGCTATATCAAGATGTTGGAGAATAAAGACTTGTCTTTGAATACAAGCATGATCTCTCTTGGTTCTTGTACCATGAAGCTGAATGCGGCTACTCAAATGATGCCGTTGAGCTGGAGTCATTGGAGCAAGATCCATCCTTTTGCACCACAAGATCAGACACAAGGTTATCTGCAGATCGTTCGAGAACTTTCTAAATATCTTTCAGAGATCACTGCTTTCGATGCGTGCAGCCTTCAACCGAACAGCGGCGCACAAGGCGAATATGCAGGTCTGTTAGCTATTAAAAATTACCATGCAAGTCTGGGACAAAGCAACCGAAATGTCATGCTCATTCCTATCTCTGCGCATGGTACCAACCCGGCGTCAGCTGTTATGGCAGGCTATAAAGTAGTTGTAGTAAAGGCTTTAGAAAACGGATATATTGATGTGGAAGATTTGAAAGCTAAAGCAACGCAACACGCTGAAAATCTTGCCGGTATCATGATTACTTACCCTTCCACTTACGGTGTGTATGAAGAAACGGTGAAAGAAATTACCACCATCATTCACGAGCATGGTGGACAAGTATATATGGACGGTGCTAACATGAATGCGCAAGTCGGTTTGACGGCTCCCGGTTTGATAGGTGCGGATGTTTGTCACTTGAACCTTCATAAAACATTTGCAATTCCTCACGGTGGCGGCGGACCCGGCATGGGACCTATCTGCGTGAAAAAACATTTAGCTCCTTTCCTTCCCGGATTTGTAGATGGTGAATACACACAGCCGAAACACGCTGTATCTGCAGCCCCTTATGGTTCAGCAAGTATCTTGTTAATCTCTTATGCTTACATCAGAATGCTGGGTAGGAAAGGATTGAAAGCATCTACTGAAAATGCGATTTTGAATGCCAACTATATGCGTGCACGATTGAAAGACGATTTTGATATTCTTTATACGGGAACAGGCGGTACTTGCGCACACGAATTTATTGTTGACTTACGTCCATTCAAGAAAACAGCAGAAATGGAAGCAGAAGATGTTGCAAAACGCTTGATGGACTATGGCTTCCACGCACCTACAATGAGTTTCCCTGT
>CBFGYQ010000239.1:0-3867 GCA_965652995.1 uncultured bacterium | reverse complement strand
TTTATAATTTGTCTTCAGAAATTGTAGAATCAGTAAAAGAGAAATTTGGAATAGAATTGGAAAGGGAAGTGCAGATTTGGTAATTGCTTTAACGCAGAAAAATAATTCTTATGAAAAAACCATTTTTACTGTTAGCGGTTATGGCTTTTGTAGCAACCTCATTTGCTCAACAATTTTCGGGAGGACTCAGAAGCGGTGCTAGTCTTTGGTTGGCAGGCTATCAAGAAAAGAAATTGCGCAATACCAAAGGGCAAAACATAACTTGGGATAATGGGCTTTTTCTGCGTTACGATTCTAAAAAGCGCTTTGCAATGGAAGTAGGATTTGCACATTACTACTACAGAAATGATCTTAGTGAAAACCCAACCGACCCAAATGTTCATGATGACTGGTATACTGAATATGAGCATAATCAGTATGTAAATAACTATGAATTAGAATTGAATTTTCAATTTGATTTGTCTTGCAAAAAATTGAAGGCTTGCACGTTTCTAAAAAATCTAGAAAACAATATCGGCCTATCTATCATACCCACTTTAGCAAACACAAGATATAGTCGTTTGTATTCGGGCGGACATTGGGATTATGTTCCTCTTACATATCGTTCAGGGGTTTATAAAGAATTCAAATTGTATGCTGGATTAACCCACACTTTGAAATACAATATCAATAACGGCTTATACTTAACATCGAAAGCATCAATTTCTTTAGATCCTGACTATTTTCAAGAATATGGTTTGGACTATGTAACCAACTATGCCCCTTTCATACACACAGATGGTTATGCAAGATTTGCCCGTGCTTCAATGCAAGTTGGTATAGGTTACAACTTTTAATTAGGAAGTATTTTTATCTCGCATCAAAATCTACCACAACTCTTTCTGAAACCGGATGCGATTGACAAGTAAGAATATACCCTTTCGCCACTTCATCTTTTTCCAAAGCATAGTTGGTTTCCATCACCACCTCACCTTCAGTCACCTTTGCACGACAAGTACTGCACACACCACCTTTACAGGCATAAGGTAAATCAGCTCCATGTTTCAACGCGGCATCTAAAATACTATCACTGTTATAACCCAATTCCATATCCCATGTAGCACCATCTAAAGTTATGCTCACTTTGCTGGTCTTACCATCATTTGCTTTGTGTTCCTTCACCCATTTATCGTGTGTAGGTTTGGGTTGGTCGGGTGATGTAAATAGTTCGATATGTATTTTCTCCGATGCTACACCTTGTTCTTGCAATTGTTGACGAACAGCAAGCAACATTTCCTCAGGTCCACAAATGAAGATTTCATCTATTTCATTTAAGTTGATGAGTGTATTACCAAACGACTTTACTTTTTCTGCATCGATGCGACCGTTAAATAGCGGCACATCCATCAATTCACGACTAAGAACATGATAGACCCGGAGGTTTTGCATGTACTTATTTTTTAGTCCTTCTATCGTTTCTCGGAATATAATAGTGTTTCTATTTTTATTGCCATACACCAATGTGAAGTTGCTTTCCGGCTCGTTTTGCAACACCGTTTTCATGATACTCATCACTGGTGTAATACCGCTGCCTGCAACGAATGCCAAATAATTTCTTTTAGTAACTTCTGACTTTCTTGGAGAAAATTTTCCCATTGGAGGCATTACATCCAATAGCTCACCAACTTTCAACTCTTGATTAGCAAAGCCGGAAAATTTTCCTTGCTCTACTTTCTTCACCGCAACACGCAATTCATTATCATTAGGACTCACACAAATTGAATAAGAGCGACGCACCTCCGCATCTTTCAAATGCTTTTTGAACGTAAGGTATTGCCCCGGAGCAAATCGGAACAACTCTTTCAACTCTTCAGGAACTTCTAAAGCCACAGAAACACACTCGCTAGTTTCAGGCGTTACCTCTTTTACTTTTAGTGGATAAAACTTTAGTGCAGACATATCTTAATTGGTCTGTGAAGTTATTAATTTGAAGTTATCTTTTGCGATTCATGGGTAAGCTGATCATGTTATAGTCTTAGCTGCCTTGTATATTTTCTCAATGATGTCTACCGTTTTCATAGCATCAAAAGCACTCGCAGAAATGGTTTCTTTTCCTTCCAGCACCGCCACTACATTTTCATACACCTTATCATGATTGCTCATAGAACCTTGATAGTCGCCGTAATTATTGGCTCTATTTCCTACAGGCAGGTTTTCAATTTTATAGTTTTCTATTTCCTGATATTCTAATTCATTCAAGTATTGCCCGCCAATTTTTACTGTTCCTTTTTCCCCTAAGATAGTCAGAGAGCCTTCCATATTTTTTTTATAGCTGTTTACACTATAGTTGATAGTAGCTATTACATCATTTTCAAAATTTACTATTGCAACGCCGCTATCTTCAAACTCTATGATGTCTTTGTGCGCATAGTTTCCGATGAATGATCCCACCTCTTTCACATCTCCAAACATCCAGTATAGTAGATCAATGAAGTGACTGAATTGTGTGTAAAGTGTACCTCCATCTAGGTCTTTCGTTCCCTTCCAGGAGTTGCTGTAATAATCCTCATTCCTGTTCCAAAAGCAGGTGAGTTGCACGCTGAATATCTTTCCTAATCTTCCTTCATCAAGAATTTTTTTTACCGCAGCTACAGGAGGGTTAAAACGATTTTGTTTGATAGCGAATAATTGTTTGCCTGATTCTTTTGCAACTGTCATCATCTTATCACAGTCATCCGAAGTTATTGCCATTGGTTTTTCGCAAAGTACATTGCATCCTGCTTTTAATGACAAAATTGAATGTTCTGCATGCAATCCATTTGGTGAGCAAATAGCTACAACATCTATGTCTTTTTCAACAGCTAATAGCTCCTGGATAGTGTAATAACTTTTAGCATCATACTCCTTTGCTAGCGTATCTGCTTTCTCTTTTACAATATCGCAAACAGCAACAAGCACTCCGTTATTTTTGATGTGCTGTGCATGTCGTTGTGCTATTCTCCCACAACCTATGATGGCAAATTTTATCAACTCTTCTTTATTTTTCTTGGTATGATAAGGCTTCTATAGCATTGAATATTGTAGGCGATTGATGCTATAACTACACCCCACAAAAATCCTCCTATCGCTATATTGTTTTCGTCGCCGAACACATAATAGAACTGAATGCGAATATAATAAACTAAACAGGCTACAGCAGCGACTATCGGCCAATAAATAGGAACAGCTTTTAGTGGTGATGAGGAATTGGAAGGCATGACGGCTATCATCCAAGTCAATATCATAATACCCAAAAAACTACATCCCCATTGCAGCAGTGCTTGTAGATCGTATCTCTGATGAGGATTCAGTTCCAATCCTAACAAATCTGTAGTATGGGTGTATGCTCCGGTATGTGTAAAACGATCCCATATCAAGTGAGTGTATATACCTATCAAAAGAGAGCTAACAATAGCAAGATATCTTTTAGTGAAATAGTGTTCATTTTTGATGTTGGTATAAATAGCAAAACGGGAACGAAGGAAGGACGGAAGATTTGCAACCAACGCATTCCGCACTACATAGTGAAATAACAACACTAACAATAAACCCAACGGCAAATCATAAGTGTAAACGCCCATCCAAGAATGGCTGAGTAATTTACCTCCTCCTAAATTTATGAAGGCTTGAAAATCCGGAACGATACTTCCAACAATTAATCCAGCCCATGAATACCATTTTTGAGGTAACCACTTAAAAGGAACTATAACGGCGGGATGGGCAAACGTAAATGGCATTATGGCGTGAAAATACCAAAATCCAAATTTTCAACTAGCATAAAAAGAAAAGGGGGGTGCTGTGTTATACAGCTCTTAGAAATTTTGCAGGATTACCTGCGTAGATACCGGG
>CBFGYQ010000238.1:0-3871 GCA_965652995.1 uncultured bacterium | reverse complement strand
ATCTCTTCCTCTGTATTGATTATTCACTCCTATTAATAGTGTAACAAAAGAAAAAGTCTCTTTTATACCTTCTTCTCTAAGTGCTTGTGCTAGCTCATCGGTTGTCCAGCCTGTTTTTGCAACAATCACCGGTTGTGCAACTTCAATGTTTTCCTTTTTAAGAATAGCTACTAATTGATGTGGAAAGTTCTCTTCCATAGGTACTTGTTCACCGATTGTGTAGGAATCGCCGATAGCTAAATAGGTGTACATGAGTGGTTGTTTTTCTTGAATTATCTCTTATCGCTTGATATTTACAATAAAAATAACTCCGTAAGTTAGTAATTGAAAAAATGAAATCACTATTTAAAATTCAGGATGTAGAATTATGTGTTGATATAGAAGCAACACGAAAATTTTATCTTACACAAAGTACAATACTTGAAGATTGTGGATGTGAAAATTGCGTGTTTTTTATTGAAAAGATTATAAAAATGCCTTTTGAGGTATGGAAGGTTTTGCAAGACTTAGGTGTGGACATTCATAAAAACTTAACGAAAGATCCGGCTAAAATGTGGACTGTTCTCAATGACGACAACACTACACTTCTGCATTGTGACCAACTATTTCAAGTTATAGGTGAACTTAAAGCAGGGGATAGATATTACAAAATAGAACATGGTTTTAAAGTGGATGTCTCCCTACAACAAGATAATGATGGTGTAGCGATAGCATTAACTATCGATCACTGCTAAGAATCAAAATCACCATCAACAAACCTACAAATCCTCGCCATTCACCTCCTTTAACTTTTTAATGTGAAACGCCTATATTTGCGCCACTTTTATAATAGCTAAAATTTTATGAATTCATTATTCTACTTAGTTCCATGCTTTGGAATTGTAGCATTGCTTTACACATTTATCAAAAGTTCATGGGTGAGCGCGCAGCCTTCCGGTAACGACCGCATGAAGGAAATTGCTAGATATATCGCCGAAGGTGCCATGGCATTTTTGAAGGCTGAATACAAGATCCTCACTTATTTTGTGATTATCGCCGCTATCCTTTTAGGTATCATGGGTAGCACTCATGAGAATTCTCACTGGTCTATCGCTTTGGCGTTTGTGGTGGGTGCGGTATTCTCTGCATTGGCAGGTTTCATCGGTATGCGCATCGCTACAAAATCGAATGTGCGTACCGCAGAGGCTGCTAAAACAAGTCTTTCTAAAGCATTGAAAGTATCGTTCACAGGTGGTTCGGTGATGGGTATGGGTGTTGCAGGTTTGGCGGTGTTGGGCTTGGGTTCTGTATTCATTTTATTATATAATGCATTTGCTCCGGCAAGTGTAAGCTCTGTAGAAATGGAGCGTGTTATTGAAGTATTAACGGGCTTCTCTCTTGGTGCGGAAAGCATTGCGCTTTTTGCGCGCGTAGGTGGCGGTATTTACACAAAAGCTGCTGATGTAGGGGCTGATCTTGTGGGTAAAGTGGAAGCCGGTATTCCTGAAGATGATCCTCGTAACCCTGCTACTATTGCAGATAACGTAGGTGATAACGTAGGTGATGTTGCCGGTATGGGTGCTGATCTTTTTGGTTCTTATGTAGCAACGGTTTTGGCTACGATGGTATTAGGTCGTGAAACAGCTTCTGTAGATAATTTTGGTGGTATGGCTCCTATCTTGTTGCCGATGCTGATTGCAGGTGCTGGTATCATTTTCTCTATCATCGGTACTTGGTTTGTGCGCATCAGCGAAAGCGCAGGTCTTAGCACAGCAAAAGTGCAATCTGCATTGAATATGGGTAACTGGGGTTCTATTGTACTTACTGCTGTTGCTTCTTACTTCTTGGTAAATTACATCCTTCCTGATAGCATGAATTTGCGTGGATTTGAATTCACAAAGAATGGTGTGTTTGGTGCTATCATCGTAGGTCTTGTAGTAGGTACGTTAATGAGTGTCATTACTGAATATTATACCGCAATGGGCAAACGTCCGGTAATGTCTATCGTTCGTCAGTCTTCTACAGGTCATGCTACCAACATCATCGGCGGTCTTTCTGTAGGTATGGAAAGTACGTTGATACCTATTATCATTTTGGCTTCCGGTATTTATGGTTCTTATTTGTGTGCAGGTCTATATGGTGTGGCTATTGCGGCTGCGGGTATGATGGCGACTACCGCTATGCAGTTGGCTATCGATGCCTTCGGCCCCATTGCAGACAACGCAGGTGGTATTGCAGAGATGAGTGAATTACCAAAAGAGGTTCGTGAAAAAACAGATATCCTTGACGCGGTAGGTAACACTACAGCCGCTACAGGTAAAGGTTTCGCGATAGCTTCTGCGGCATTGACGGCGTTAGCATTGTTCGCTGCTTTCGTGGGTATTGCAAAAATTGATGGTATTGATATTTATAAAGCGGATGTTTTGGCTGGCTTGTTTGTTGGTGGCATGATACCGTTTATTTTCTCTTCATTGGCTATTACTGCTGTGGGTAAAGCAGCAATGGCAATGGTGGAAGAAGTGCGTCGTCAGTTCCGCGAAATACCGGGCATTATGGAAGGAAAAGCAAAACCTGAGTATGATAAATGTGTGGCGATCTCTACGGATGCTTCTATCAAAAAAATGATGTTGCCGGGTGCTATCGCGATCATTTCTCCGTTGATCATCGGTTTCGTTTTTGGTCCAGAAGTGTTGGGTGGTTTCTTAGCAGGGGCTACAGTAAGTGGTGTGTTGATGGGTATGTTTCAAAACAACGCCGGTGGTGCTTGGGATAATGCTAAAAAATCTTTTGAAAAAGGCGTAGATATCAACGGACAGACTTACTACAAAAAATCTGAACCACACAAAGCATCTGTAACGGGTGATACAGTGGGCGATCCATTTAAAGATACGTCCGGTCCATCAATGAACATCTTGATCAAATTGATGTCTATCGTTTCATTGGTAATTGCACCTACTTTGAGCGATATGTTCAAAGAAAAAATCGAAAGCGATCGTGCTGCGAAAATTGCTACCCTTTCTGCCTTCGGAACACAAGCTATTACCGGAGAAGAAAAAAACATTGTAGATAATGCAGGTGTTGACCAAGCAATTGTTACGGTTGATCTACCTTCAGGAAAATTGAATGCAGCGGGTGATTACGAATATGACTTGGGTGAAGTTTCTGAATTGAAAATGAAAGATGGCTACGCTATCAATGTAGGTGCGAATGCTGCTGAAAGAAAGTTAGTTGATTTCATTACAGATGACAGCAAACAAGTGGATAAAGAAACATGGTTTACGTTGGATAGACTAACCTTCGAAACAGGAAGTGCAACCTTAAAACCATCATCTGCCGAGCAGTTGAAAAACCTTGCAGGCATTATGAAAACCTATCCTAATCTTAAATTGAAATTAGGTGGTTATACAGATAATACTGGTGATGAAGCTGCAAATATGAAACTATCTCAAGAACGTGCTGAAGCTGCAAAAAATGCCATTGTTCGTGAAGGTGTGGATGGTCGTAGAATGGAAGCTGAAGGTTATGGAAGCCAACATGCTGTATGCCCTGAAAACAACACTCCAGAATGTAAAGCTGTGAATAGAAGAATAGATGTGAGAGTGACAGAGAAATAAGTTTAGTGAAAAATCATTTTTTGAAAAGCTGCTCGAGAGGGTGGCTTTTTTGTTGCAAAGAACTGGGTAGAAAATCTCGTCTTGGTAAATATGAAAAGTGTATTATCAAAATCAATTACAGTGCTTGGAATTTATTATTTGCTTGTTCTGTTTTCTGCAGGTTGCAAATGTCCAAAATCTATTTTCAATACTTATGAAATTTAGGGTTTATACACTTACCAATATTCAATATGAAATTTTCTCGGATAGTGCTTTTCGAGTTAACGATATTGATACTT
>CBFGYQ010000237.1:0-3882 GCA_965652995.1 uncultured bacterium | reverse complement strand
AAAGTTCACGTCCGGAAGTTGCGTCATTTCCCACAAAGAAAACTTTATCGCCCACTTGCATGTGCTGCTGATTAATGCCATCTCCACCTGCATTGATGTCTTTAATAACAGAGAGCGTTTGTGCATTCATGCTTACAGAAAACAGCGTAGTAAGAATAATCGTTGTAAACTTTTTCATGGCTGAATGTTTTTAATAAGGATTGAATGATTTTTTTGGCGTCACCCATTGAGCTACTATGAAGCTTCAGTGGCGATGGCACCGTTCGTCTGTTGATTTCTATTTGGCTTTTCCTTTATTCGCGTCTTTGCGAGGAACGAAGCAATCTCACGAAATATGGTTTGATATTTAATGTTACGTGAGATTGCTTTGTCGTTTCCTCCTCGCAATGACGCGAGTGTATTAAATAAGTTTTGCTTCATAAAGAACTGAACGATGAACGGAGCGTCGCAACGTCGTTCAACCGGAGCGTCGCAGCCCGTGACAAAAAATTAATTACCTGCGTACAAAATATTTGAACCTGTAACCCAAGTACCTGTTACATAATCCCAAAAGCCTTCCCAATCGCCATTTGCAGGAGAGCTTGCAGCACCATCACCATTCGTATCACCTCCATTTGCATCGTCTTTATAAGAGGTCAATATCGCTCCAGAAAAGTTCACCGTTCTATTAGCCGCGCGAGCAATACCGATACTGGAAGAGGTAAATTTCATGATAGCACCCGACGCGAAATTGAGCGTGCCTGTACCTGCACTACCGCCGCCTGAAAAATGCGATGTCATCACATAAGGAATTTCCGTAACCAAAAATGAAACCGTTGCATTGGCAGGATTGGAAGCATGCCACATGAAGATGCCGTTGCGTCTATTACCTTGTGTAGGATTAGCAGGGTTGTGAAAACTATTGCTTGGATCTACTGTATAGTAAGAATTGCAGTATAAAGGTCTATCGTTGTCGTAGAATGTGCAATTGGTTAGTTTACTCGTAGCAGCATCTATCATATTTCCACCACCATTGAAAGCAGCGAAATCAGAAGTAGAATTTTTTGTGTGAGCAAATGTGCAATGATCAAAATTGAAAGCCGTAGAAGACACACCTACATGCACAACATAACCATTGTAACTTCCACCATAAAGAAAATCGCAATAAGAGAATTGACTGTTATTACCTCCATCTAAAGCAATGCAATTCCAGTCACCTTTGTTGGGAGTGCTTGCTGCACCATCACCGTTATTATCACCACAGTAGGTATCATCTTTAAGAGATGTAAATACAATGTGATTAGCAGCAGTACCATTAGCGATGATCGTACCACCACTTTGTACATCAAATGTTCCATTCACATCATTGCCCGAACATTTTATCACCACACCTGCATCGATTGTAAGAGTAGATTTTACAGCCACCGAACCATTTACAACATATACATTTCCTGCGGTCCAATTCGTTGGTGAGGTGATGGCACTGGTAACATTCACCACATTACAACCTGTAGGATTGCCACCCGGCATTACCGTGACATCAGCACCATAAGCAACACCACTTGCATTTTTTGCATAGGCTCTTATGTGATAAGTATAACCCGAATAGAAAGGACTTAGATCCATAGAGAAGGCACCTGTTCCAGCTCCCATTTTCACAATCACATCATTCACATCATCAATGGTAGGATTTGCGTCAAGACTTACTGCCACACCACGTTCGGTAACGGCTGATGTGCCTTGTGCCGTGATGTTACCTCCGCAAGTATAGGTTGTGTCATTCATTTTTACAGGAGTAGTCGTTGTGACAGTTGGTGTAGGAGTGGAAGGATTGGGTAGTTCATCATCACTTGATGTACAAGAAGTGACAAGCAATGAGGCAGAAAAGAACAGATAGAGGAGCTTTTTCATACAAACTATTTTTTAGTGATTAATTGAAAAAATTGTATCACAAAGTTTGTTTGATATAAAGCCGTGAACAATAGGACATTCGTCATACACCACTTCCTACTTTTTTATCAAACATTACTTTCACTCGCGTCATTGCGAGAAACGAAGCAATCTCACGAGCTCCATTAGACCAAAAATTATTTTATGAGATTGCTTTAACTTCTGAAAACTTTATTGATCGCTTCTGTTTTGTTTTGCACATGAAGCTTTTCGTAGATCTTGTATAGATGTTGTCTGACCGTACCAAAACCAATACCAAGCTTGTCTGCTATTTCTTTATACAACAGCCCTTTTGACAATAATGTAAGCACTTCTTTTTCTCGTGGTGATAATACTGCGGCTGCGTCTGTTGTGGTTTCCTTTTGTGTGCTATTGAAGATATCTACAAGTTTGCGCGCAATGCTTGCACTCATGGGAGAACCGCCACTGTAAAGCTCTTTTACTGCTTCCACAATTTGCATTGGAGGAGTTTTCTTTAATAAATAACCGATTGCACCTGCTTTCAATGCTTCAAAAACCTGATCATTATTTTCGTAAACAGTGAACATCATGAACTGTATTGAAGGCGCGAGTTTTTTCACTTTTCTGATACATTCAATACCATTCATTTTAGGGAGGTTGATGTCCATGATGACGATATCGGGCAATAGTATCGGGAGCTCTAGTAACGCAGCTTCAGCCGTTCGGAAAGTACCAATAAGATTTATTTCAGGATCTTGTTTCACGAAGATCTTTAAACCTTCAATGACCTCTTCAAGATCTTCTACTATGGCGAGCTTTATGGACATAAGACATCAAATTTACAAGTAGAACTACGCAAATCGAATAGGACAAACGTCATATAGCGCATGGAGCTTTAATAATGACCAATGTTCCGTTTTTGTTGATGATCTCAAAATTCCCTTTCACATTTTCCATTCTTTTCTTCATATTTTCTAAACCATTTGCGAAAGGTCGAATAGTATCAAAATCAATCCCTTTCCCGTTGTCATGAATATTGATGCAAATCAAGTTTTCTTTTTCTAGAAAATCAAAGGAGATATTGACCTTGTCTGACTGCGAATGTTTTCGAATGTTGTGCAGTGCTTCTTTATAGCACAAGAATACATTTCTTCTTACTTCACCCATGATAGTTTTCTTGTCATCAATATCTTCATTGCTGTAAAAGTTGAGTTGATGCGTTTCGCCAATATAGTCGGATGCGTAGGAACGACAGTAGCTGAACAGATCACCAAGACTATCGTATCGTTCATTTAAAGCCCAGACGATCTCACCCATTTTCTCTGCCATTTCATCACTATAACCTGAAATTTTTTCGAGTTCATTTTTTATCACATGTTGACTATCATTTTGCAATTGCATTTTTTCACTTAAAAATTTTATCCTAGAAAGTGATGCTCCAAAATCATCATGCATATCTGTGGCTATACGTGTACGTTCTTTTTCAATGGCTTTCTGACGCAACAATTCCTGTTTTTGCTTTTCCAGTTTTCTTCTGAAATAGGCTCTTACAATGAATATTATTCCTGTAATAATCGCAGTTACAAAAAGCAATCTAAACCACCACGTCTTCCACCATGGAGGCAAAATGCGAACAGATAGTGGTTGTTGAATTTCAATCCATTTATTATCTCCACGATGTCTGGCTCTTACTTTGAATGTATAATTCCCCGCAGTCAAATTATTATAAGTCGCAGTTCTATTCTCGTCTGCTGTTCTCCAATTTTCATCGGAATTTTCCAGAAGGTAGGCATATTCGAGATTAACACCATTCTCCATATCCACTCCGGCAAAAGAAAATTGTAAATTATTTTTATCGTAAGAGAAGCTCAGAGTTGTATCAATTTTTGCTTTGTTACCATTCACCAAAAGTTCATCTATATAAACGCTAAAATCGTTGCTAGTTTGCTTTAATAATACATCTGGATTGAATTTGATAAGCGATGCTGTACC
>CBFGYQ010000236.1:0-3885 GCA_965652995.1 uncultured bacterium | reverse complement strand
TCTATTCCAAATTTCTCTTTTACTGATTCTACAATTTCTGAAGACAAATTATAAATGTCTTTACCTTTTGCGTTGCCATAGTTCACTAACACTAAAGCTTGTTTTTCGTGCACACCTGCATCGCCTTTTCTATAACCTTTCCATCCACAATGTTCAATTAGCCAACCAGCAGCCAGTTTCATTTCTGTGTCATTTACTTTATAAGACGAAATATTAGGATAATGGGTTTGTAGTTTTTCAAATTGCTCAATAGGTATTGTTGGGTTTTTAAAAAAGCTACCGGAGTTCCCGATCTTTTTCGGGTCAGGAAGTTTGCTGCTACGTATAGCTATCACAGCATCAGAAACGGATTTGATGGAAGGCTCACTCACACCCATTACACCTAGTTGTTGCTGAATGGCTCCATAGCTTGTATTGAGTTTATGATGTTTATTGAGCTTGAATGTTACAGAGGTGATCAGTGTTTTGTCTTTTAATTCCTTCTTAAAAATGCTATCTCTATATCCAAATTCACAATCATCATTTTTCAACTCAACAAACTTCCCTTCCTCCCAATGCCAAGCCACAACCTCTTCAATTGTGTCCTTTACTTCCACACCATAAGCACCAATATTTTGCATTGGCGAAGCACCCACACAGCCAGGGATTAATGAAAGATTTTCTAACCCGCCCCACCCTTTATTGATCGTATAAATCACCAAGTCATGCCAAACCTCTCCGGCACTTACTTGTAGCCAAACATTACTGTCATTTTCTTCAACTAGTTTTATTCCTTTTAATTCATTTTTTATCAGTAATCCACTCACATTTTTTGTCAAAAGGATGTTACTACCTCCTCCGAGAATTGATTTGTTTTTGGGCAGTGAGGTGTCTGTCGCAAGTTCTTCAATTTGAGAAGTATGCGTAAGGGTTGTAAAAAATTCTGCAACCACATCCATTCCAAATGTATTGTAGAGCTTAAGAGACACATTCTGCTGAAGATTCATGGTTTGAAAATACAAAGAATGTGAAGACATGTAGTTTCAGAGAATAAAGAGTTTGTAAAATCCTATTTTCGTACAGCAACTGATAGCAAATGCTTAATAAAAACAATTATGTAGCCATCATGGCAGGGGGTATTGGTAGCCGTTTTTGGCCGGAAAGTCGTACCGCTCTTCCCAAACAATTTTTAGATCTTTTGGGTACAGGCAAATCGCTTATACAATGGACGTACCACAGGTTCAAAAAAATATGTCCTCAAGAGAATATTTATTTCATAACCAATCATACATACATCCAAACACTCAAGGAGCAAATTCCTGAACTGGATGATAAGAATATTATCAGCGAACCGTCTAGAAAAAACACAGCTCCGTGTGCAGCCTATTTCGCTCACAAGATCATGGCACTCAATCCTGATGCGAATATCATCATGTCGCCGGCAGATCATCTTATAATGGATGAACACAATTTTGATCAGTCTTGCTTTGATGCATTGAATTATGTAGCCAATCACGAAGTGTTGCTTACCATGGGCATCAAACCGACAAGACCTGATACCGGCTATGGTTATATACAGTATGATGTAGAAAATGAGATAGATAAAGTACATCGTGTAAGAACGTTTACTGAGAAACCCAATCTGGAACTTGCACAGACATTTTTGAAGAGTGGTGATTTCCTTTGGAATGCAGGAATTTTTATTTGGAATGTGAAAACTATAATGCATGCTTTGGAAAAACACTTACCTGAATTATATGAAGTATTTGAACAAGCGACTGATGTGTATAATACTCCTGAAGAAGTATCTGTGATAAGTAAGCTGTATGCACAGTGTACCAATATATCCATAGACTACGGCATTATGGAGAAAGCAAAGAACGTCTTTGTTATTCCTGCTTATTTTGGGTGGTGCGACTTAGGTACATGGGAAAGTGCCTACGAAAATTCAGAAAAGGATTACTTAGGAAATGCAGTTTATGGAGATAATGTGATGATCATAGATGCAACGGAATGTATGATTAAAGTGCCTAAAGAGAAGCTGGTGGTGATGCAGGGTATGGAGAAGATGATTGTAATTGATACGAAAGATGTATTGCTGATTTGCGAGCGCAATAGGGAGCAACAGATAAAAGAATATGTAGCAGAAGTAAAACGTAACAAGGGCGAAAAATTCCTATAGCAAGAAATGAAATTTCCCTATAAACATAGTGCGACAGGCACAACCATTTTCTCAATAATGTCTGCGTTGTCTGCGGAGTATAATGCTATAAATCTTTCTCAGGGATTTCCTGACTTTGAAATAGATGAAAAGCTTACGCAGTTCATTGACGATGCGGTAAGAGGCAATCATAATCAGTATGCACCTATGATGGGTTTGCCAATATTACGAGATGCTGTGACCGCTGATTTAAAAAAACGCTATGATATTGTTATTGATCCTGTAAAGGAAATCACTATCACGCCTGGTGCTACTTACGGTATCTACACAGCATTTACTTCTTTTTTGCAAAAGGGAGATGAAGTGATAGTGATAGAACCCGCTTACGATAGCTATATTCCCAATATAGAAATGAGTGGTGCGATTCCGATTTCAGTACCACTTCGTTATCCGGATTTTGGTGTGGATTGGGGCAAAGTAAAAAATGCAATTAGTTCAAAAACAAAAGCCATCATCATCAATACTCCGCACAATCCCACAGGTGCTATATGGTCGCAACAAGATTGGAATACATTGGCTGAAATAGTGCGAGATACAGACATCATCATACTATCAGACGAGGTGTATGAACAGTTGGTGTTTGATGATAAAAAACATATTTCGGTATTGCAGCAGGAAGAGTTGAGACAAAGAAGTTTTGCAATTTTCTCTTTCGGAAAAGTGTTTAATAATACAGGATGGAAAATTGGTTATGTAGTAGCTCCTGAAGCTATGACGAATGCTTTCCGACATATACACCAATATCTTTCCTTTTCTGTGAATACTCCTTCGCAATATGCTATAGCCAAATATTTGCAACAACCTGTGCTTCCCAACGTGGGTGAATTGATGGAAAAGAAGCGTAATTATTTTTTAGAATTGATGAAGGATTTGCCATTTACGATTCAGCAAAAAACATCAGGTAGTTATTTTCAATTGGCTGGCTACGAACAGATAAATGATATGCCCGATGTTGAATTTGCTAAATGGCTTACAAAAGAATATGGTGTAGCAACTATTCCTTTAAGTCCTTTTTATAGCAGTAGAAAAGATGATAAACTCATTCGATTCTGCTTTGCAAAAAAGGAACAAACATTAGCTGATGCAGCAGACCGATTGAGAAGTCTTCTGTAAGATTAGTTGCTAAAACTGTTTCAAAAAATACGTGATCCCATTCTCTTTCAGGATAAGTTCACCATCTCTCATCAAGACCTCAAAACGACGACTTGTTTTTCCTTCAGCATTTAAAACTCCGTTACTAAGTCCCATAATTTTCCATCCGTCTTTTTCATGTGGAGATGCTGAGGAAGTAATGTAACCCCAACCACCATCTTTGCTTTCAATTACCACATCTTCTACCAAAGTGTTATAGTCAATTTTGCCGGTCGTTGCTTCACTGGTGCGTTTGAAGACATTCCATTTGCCCACAATTTCATTGATATTATTTACAGCTACAGGTGCTTTTTCCGCAGAGATTTTTGCTCTTGTAGAAGGCTTAAAAGGTTCAAATTCATAGACAGCTCCTTGGTCTTTTAATATCAGTTTATTGTTGGTGTGTTTTACAACCGTAAACATTCTAGCACCCATGTCCAATGTTCGCTCATTATATTTATAAGAGCCTCTGTTTATCATTCCTCGCCTTTTCTGCCAAGTATATTCATTGCCAACAAGAAAGGCAATTTGAATGCTATCGGAAAACTCCATAG
>CBFGYQ010000235.1:0-3898 GCA_965652995.1 uncultured bacterium | reverse complement strand
GCTTATAATGAGTCTGTTAATCCAACTGTATCTGCTAGTAGTGGACGAGTTACGAGTGTTGAGAATGGTGTAGCTTCATGGGAAACTGTTGCATCTGGTGTAGGTATTCAAACAGTAAGGGGGAATGTCGCTATTAATATGGGTGCCGGACGTACAGAATCTAAGCCTTTTGAGTTTCAGTACATGGTTGGTTCTACAGGTGCTTCTTTACAATTGGATAAGATGAACG
The DNA here is from genome assembly GCA_965652995.1 of uncultured bacterium. Taxonomy (GTDB): domain Bacteria; phylum Bacteroidota; class Bacteroidia; order Chitinophagales; family Chitinophagaceae; genus JAFIGV01. Next base: position 3,669 of record CBFGYQ010000235.1, on the reverse strand, counting down.
TATTCTACATCGGTGTACCAAACCCTATAACTGTAAGTGGTGCTGGCTACTCTATAGAAGATATATCTGTGTCTATTCCGGGTGCTAACTTGACTTCAACAGGCAAAGGACACTATGACGTTAGTGTATCTACTCCGGGTAAAGTTACAGCATCTGTATTAGCCAAAACACCACAGGGACCTAAGACGATACATACTGTAGAGATTCGTGTGAAGACAATTCCTGATCCTGTAGCCAAAGTTGGCGGCAAAACAGGCGGTACTATGCAAACAGCTGTATTCAGAGCACAGTTAGGTATAGTAGCTGCATTGGATCAATTTGATTTTGACGCTAAATTCTTAGTAACAAGTTATGATATATCTTGGTTACCTAAACGTGGTGAATATCAAGGGCCTTATACAGTAAAAGGCAACATGTTCAAAGGTGATTCTAGAGTAGAAGCATATTTTAATAATGGTATAAGAATGGGTGATAAAGTTTTCATTGAAAACATTAAAGCTGTAGGACCGGATAAAAGAGTTCGTACATTAGGGTCTATTACTCTCACATTAATTTAATAATTTTATCTTAGCAACTTAAGCCTAAGCAACATGAATATTTTAAGATCAAATAAGATTGTTTTCGCTGCACTTTCATTGTGCGTACTATCTACTTCTGCTTCTTTTGGTCAGAATGTAATGGATCAACCTACTCAAACTACACCAGTTGAACCTGTTAGTAAAAATTGGGCTCCTCCGATGGTACGTGATGGAGTTTATGATAGGGTAGCACATGTTAATCGACCACTTGAATGGCAATCAATCCGCGAAGCTGATATCATGTGGAAGAAGCGCGTTTGGAGGGAAATAGATACTCGTCAGAAACAAAATATGGCTTTCAGATATCCAGGTGATGAAAATAGCGGTGGTGGTATGTTTATTGAGATTATTTTAGACGCTCTCAAAAAAGGAAAAATAAAAGCATATTCAACAGTTGACGATCAGTTTTCAGCCGCTTTAACCAAAGAACAAATTATGGAAATGGTTGCCGGTTCGTTGGATACGATACAAGTGATTGATCCCAATACGGGAGAAGCATCTTTGAGAGTGGTAAGGCAAGAATTTAATCCTGATGTAGTAACTAAGTTCCGTTTGAAAGAAGATTATATTTTTGATCGTAATTTAGGTAGAATGGTAGTTAGAATTATTGCTTTAGCTCCTGTCAGAGATATTTATAATGAGGACATGACTTATCGTGCATCTCAATCTATGTTTTGGTTATACTATCCTGAAATCAGAGAAGTATTAGCACAATATGAAGTATTTAATCCTGAAAATGACATTGCTCGTATGAATTGGGATGAATTCTTTGAAAACAGATTTTTCTCTAGTTACGTTACCAAAGTAAGTAATCCTTTTAATAATTCATTTAAGCAAATGAATATGAGCGATATGGACGCGCTTTATGAAGGACAACGTGTAAATGAAATGCTTTTTAATAAGGAGCACGATATGTGGGTTTATTAATTCAAATTATTTAGTTGTGAAAATCGCTATGGTTAAATATCATGGCGATTTTTATTTTAAGTCTATATTGCAATAAATTTCTGCTTTAATGACATCGGGTAATCTTCCTAAACTTGAAGTATGCTTATCACCTGCTCTATTACACTTATTTGATACAAATAATAAAGTTGTCGTAATAATTGATGTTTTCCGTGCAACTTCTACTATAGCAGCCGCTTTACATAATGGTGCAAAATGTGTTATTCCCGTTGCTTCTGTTGAAGAATGCATTGCATTAGGAAATTCAATTGAAAACAGCTTAACGGCTGGAGAAAGAGATGGGAAGATAGCTGAAGGTCTTAGTTATGGCAATTCGCCGCTTGAGTACCCTGTTGAGTTTATTAAAGAGAAAAAACTTGTATTGACAACTACAAACGGTACTCGATTGCTGCACATGGTTCAAGATGCCGATACCATAATAACAGGAGCATTTTTAAACCTTTCTGCAGTGTGTGAGTTTCTTATTGCTCAAGGAAAGGATGTTATTTTAGGATGTGCGGCATGGAAAGATCGGTTCAATATGGAAGACAGTCTTTTCGCCGGTGCTGTAATAAATAAAATCAAAAATCATTTTAGCATCAATTGCGATAGTGCAAGAGCTTGTGACGAATTGTATAAAACATCAAAAGGGCAATTATTGCAGTTTCTTACCGACAGCTCACATTATAGACGGTTGTCGGGTTTTGGATTATTGAAAGATCTTGAATATTGTACCACACCAGATTTGCATCCCGTTGTCCCAATATTAAAAGAGAAAGAGCTAGTTGTTTATCGCTAAGGCAAGGCATTAAATGATGGAACGCTATGTATAAGCTTGCGCATTTTACAGAAAAAGATAGAGAAAACATTACCTCCTTTATGCTGCAACATCCCTTTGCCACATTGATGGGTTGTAATGAACTTTGTCCTGTTGCTACTCAAATTCCTGTCCTAGTAAATACGGTTGATGATACGATTGTGTTGCGAGGACATATTATGCGAAATACAGACCACTACAAAGCATTTGAAAGCAACCCAAATGCTTTGGTTTTTTTTCAAGGAGCGCAATGCTATATAAGCGCCAGTTGGTATGATGAACGTGGACATGGCAGTACATGGAATTACATGACTGTGCAAGCAAAAGGCAAATTGGTGTTTTATAATGATGATGAAACAATTCAACTGCTAAAAGATCTTACACACAAATTTGAAGATCAACGCAGCAATCCAGAATTATTAGAAAATATGGAAGCTAGCTATGTGAATTCGAATGTAAAAGCAATAGCAGGATTTGAAATGAAAATTGATCAATTAGATGCTACATTCAAACTAAGCCAAAACAGAAATGATGAGAGCTATAAAAGTATCGTCAACAATCTCCTCGCCTCCAACGAATATAATGAGCAACAGATCGCGGTAGAAATGATTGCTAGAAGGAAAAGTTTATTTGAAAGATGACTTGTTGGTTTTAGAATTTCAAATGCTTTACGGTTAAACCTTTATTGATAAGTTGTTTAAGGGAGTCAATGCCAATATTCAAATGCATTTCTACATAAGCCTTTGTAACTGCTTCATCCTTTTCTGCTGTTTTCACACCTTCGGGTATCATCGGTTGATCTGAAACTAATAACAAAGCACCCGTAGGAATTTTATTCGCAAAACCTACAGAAAAAATTGTGGCTGTTTCCATATCAATCGCCATTGTACGAATCTTACGTAGGTATGCTTTAAACTCATCATCGTGTTCCCATACTCTTCTGTTGGTGGTATAGACTGTCCCTGTCCAATAGTCTTTTTCGCGTTCTCGTATTGTAGTGGATATAGCTTTCTGTAAAGCAAATGCCGGTAAGGCAGGTACTTCAGGTGGAAAGTAATCGTTACTTGTACCTTCACCCCTTATAGCAGCTATCGGTAATATCAAATCTCCTACTTTATTTATTTTTTTCAATCCCCCACATTTCCCTAAGAATAAAACAGCTTCAGGATCTATGGCTGATAATAGATCCATCATGGTTGCCGCTGTAGGGCTGCCCATTCCAAAGTCAATAATGGTAATGCCTTCAGCCGTGGCGTTTGGCATTGGTTTGTCGGTGCCTTGTACCTCAACACCATGTTTTTTAGCAAAAAACTTTACGTAATTACTGAA
>CBFGYQ010000234.1:0-3916 GCA_965652995.1 uncultured bacterium | reverse complement strand
GAGTAGATTCTTTAACGAATGATGTCTATCTCCATTATCAAGATGCAGCACTAGGCGGTGTTGTAAAAAAATATGATGGTGCTAATTGGACATCAATAGGCGCAACATTCCCTTCCAATTTTTTTGTGAATGATATGTGCATCAACAAATATGGAACGCCTTACATAAATCTAAAAAGTAGCTTCTATACTTGGGTCGTGAAGTATAATGGAAGTAGCTGGATTGCTGTTACAGACTCAACGACAACAGCAAACAATACAAGTAGTACAGTTGCATCATTTAGTTTATCGCACGATACTATTCCGATTCTTGGTCACCACTATCCGAATTTTGCAGATAAACCTATTGTAAGTGTTTACGATAATTCCTTATGGAATAAAAAAGGCACTTATGGATTTGCAGATGATGGCATTCCAAAATATTCGAATAATTCGTCATCTATTCTTCCCAATTACCTATTGATTACTGTAACTAGCAATGATATTCCACATATAGTATTTAGTGATAGCAAATATGACGGTAAGTTATCTCTTAAAAAGTATGTGGGTGGCAATTGGGTGTATGAAGGCACTCCCGGATTTACATCGGCATCTGCTTATCCTGTAGCATTTGAAAAAGCCAAGAATGATACCTTGATAATTATGTATTCGCAGACAGGAACTTCAGGATATAAAATGTCGTATTACGATGGAATCAATTTCACAAATATCAATTCCGGACTTACTAATCAAACCTATCCTGTGAATACAGCAATCGATATTGATACAGCTGGTATTCCTTACGTATTATATCTTGATCCTTCCAACTTCAACATTGCGACTTTGAAAAATTACACAAATGGAAATTGGAATACTTTGACAACTTTGCCTTGTACCACAGCAGTACAAATGAAGATTAATTCGCTGAATGAGGTAGTTGCATTCTACAATGGAGGAGCAAACTTCACTTTGGCAAAATATTCAAACAATACATGGACAACAATTGGATCAAGTGGACGTAACGGACTTCTAAAACTTGCACCTAATAATTCCATATTTTTGTTAGTAAATGAACTTCATAACCAAGGTGGTGGTCCAACTAATCCGATTTCCTTCTATTATGTAAAAAGATTAAATAGGCTTACTTCAAATGGTTGGTCTTCAAGTGCTGCATACTATACTACGTTTCCAAATTACGGTCAACCTCCAAACTTACCTGAATCTTATTCAAATGTAGTTTTTGACACGAGTTCGACCCCTTTTATTGCCACTGTTTCATTTGATTCTGTTTCAATCAAAGCACTTCTACCAAGTGGTGGTTTCACAACTGCAACTCTTCCCACTTTAAATTGGCAGCAACACATAAAAGCAGCTAATTTTGATATGGCTTTTACCTCAAATAACGAATTGATAGCTGCATACAGTCAGGGTACCGCTTATGCATTGGGTTTGCAGTTAACCTCACAACCACCGCCACCCCAAACCAACACTACACTTGTAACTTATTGTCAGGGAGACACGGCAAATGCTTTAACAGCCATAGGGCAAAACCTAAAATGGTATCCTCCGAATAGTTCTACGCCATCAACTCCAATTCCATCAACCGCTGTCGCAGATACTTTTGTATGGAGAGTTACACAAACAGATGGTATTTATGAGAGTCTTCCAGATTCGGTTACAGTCATTGTTCATCCAAGACCTACCATTACAATCGTTAGCGGCATACACACTATATGTGCAGGCGACACAACTTATCTCACTACACCGGCGACATCAGCAGGTGCTATTTATCATTGGACACACATACAAAATATCAATGGCACTACTGTTACAAGCTCCTATGATAGTACAAACACAATACCTGTTGTAGATTCAGGAGTGTATTTTGTAAAAGTAACTCCAGAAGGTTGTAGCTCTGATTCTGTAAGGATAAATGTATTGCCTATTTTGCAACCATCAATAACAATAACTGGCCCTGCAACTGCAATCAAAACAACACCAACATTTATAACAACTACCACAATTTCAAATATCGGTAGTTACGATTATTTTTTAGAATGGTATATAAATGGAGTTTTTTTTACAGCCACCTATGGCGGTATATCACATATTTATTATGATAAGGGAGTAGGGAACGATACAATTTTCGTTGTGATAAAACCTTTAAATACGTTAACTACCTCGTGTCTGATTCCTACTACAAGTAACTCAATTATTATAGCTGAAGAAATTGTGAGCGTTAATGATATAAACAAGACAGATGAAGTTTCAGTTGTTCCAAACCCATTTTCGAATGAGATAACTATCAACTCACTTAAAGAGGAAGATCAAATTTTATTGATCGATATAATGGGCAAAATAGTACGACACATAAGAGCGAATGATACAAATTCGATTCTTAATACAGAGAATATTTCAGCTGGTTATTACATCGTAAGAATATTAGATAAAGACGGCTCTGTTAAGAAAAACATTCCGGTAATCAAGAAATAATTATCACTCCTCTACAAAATTCAAATCCTTACCAAAGGTTTCTTCGCTAAAGAATGCCGCTAATACAGCGAATGTCATCACTAATACTCCTGTATAAGCTGCTGCTGAAAGAAAACCGTTTGCATCTTTCAGCACATTGAACAAAAGAATGATGAGCGATAGTGCACCCCGCACCATATTGGGTATGGTAGTCGTAGCTGTAGCACGTATGTTGGTACCAAATTGTTCAGCTGCCATAGTTACAAATATTGCCCAGAAACCTGTACCAAATCCTAGTAAAGCACATACCCAGTACATTTTATCAGCAGTACTACCTGTCAATTGAAAATACGCAATGATACCTATAACGGTAATAATATAGAAAATATATAAGGCCTTCTTTCTGCTCCGCAACCATTGACTCAGCAAACCTATCAATATATCTCCTATTGAGATCGCTGCGTAAGCATACATCACTGCTTTGCCGGGGTCTATCTCGCCTTGTATGTTCATTTCTTTTCCTGCTTCTTTGGAGAAAGAAACCAGAATACCTATCACATACCATGTGGGCAATCCTATCAATATGCTCAACAAATATTTTTTGAAGCGTTTAGCATTGGTAAAAAACAGAAAAAAATTACCCTTGCTAATATCTCTGTTTTGAATATTCTTGAACATACCGCTTTCAAAAACACTGATACGCAATAGTAAAAGCATTAAACCCAAACCGCCACCGATGAAATAACAAGTACGCCAATCAAAATTTTGTGCAATAAAAAATGCGGCTATGGCACCTGTTAGTCCTACCCCTGCAACTATCGATGTTGCAACTCCTCTTTTTTCTTTGGGTATCAATTCGCTTACCAACGTTATACCTGCGCCTAATTCTCCTGCCAATCCTATCCCTGCAATAAAGCGGCAAACAATGTATTGGTTCACATTCTGTACAAAACCATTAGCAACATTGGCAATCGAATAAAGTAAGATAGAGCCGAACAAAACACTCAATCTTCCTTTCTTATCGCCCATCACACCCCATAGAATACCACCAATCATAAGCCCGCCCATCTGCCAACTGGTGATGCGCAATCCTTCATTGGTAAGCTGTTCCCCTACAAGACCTAAGTCTGAAAGGCTTTTTATACGTACAATGAGAAATAGTAAAAGATCATAGATATCTACAAAATAACCGAGAGCTGCTACTAATACAGGAATACTAAATAGTGAAATTTGTTTTTCCTGTAAGCTCATCATTTAGAGTCATTATCCGAAAACTGTTCTTCGATAATGTCTTTACCGACTTCCAAAGTTGGGTCAGGTTTTTTACCGAAAAACATTTTGAACAATACCGGTGCTGTGGTCACGACAACCAAGCCAATTACTATTTTCTCAAAATTATGTTTCACCCATTCATTCTCTCCTAAAAAATAACCGGCAAGAGTCATACTACCTACCCACAATACACA
>CBFGYQ010000233.1:0-3935 GCA_965652995.1 uncultured bacterium | reverse complement strand
CAAAGAAGATTACAGTTTTTATCAAATGCCTGTAGCTATACTTATTATTTCAACCCTTACAGTGTACAAAATCCAATGCAGGGAAACCCAATGATACAAGTAGATGCTGACAGTGGACTTCTCACAGGAACACCTAATCAGCTCGGAAGATTTGTGGTTACAGTATGTTGTAATGAATGGCGAAATGGTGTGATGATCAATACAGTAAAACGCGAATTTCAATTTGTGGTTACAAACTGCTCAAAAGCCGTCGTCGCCAACATACCGCAATACTCTGATGAATTCAATACCTACATTGTCAACTGTAAAGATTTCACTGTAAAATTTGATAACATCAGTAGTGGTGGATTTAATTATCATTGGGATTTTGGCGTAGAAGGAGCAATAGATGATACTTCTTCAGAATTTAGTCCGACATATACCTATCCTGATACAGGAACTTATGTAGTTAAGCTTGTTGTCAATAAAGGTTCTACTTGCCCTGACAGCATAGAACGTTATGTAAAAGTGTATCCTAAGTTTTCAAGCAATTATTATTTCGGAGGCAAGTTATGCCCTAATACACCTTTACAATTCACTGATTCATCGGCTGGTAGCATGTTTGGACCGAATGCATGGAGTTGGGATTTTGGTGATGGGTTCACCTCTACAGAAAGAGATCCGTTGCATAATTATTTGATAGGAGGCGATTATTACGTCAAACTCATTTCGAAAAACGATAAAGGCTGTAGCGACACTTCACGAAGGAAAGTGAGTATAGAAAAATTTGTCCCTTTTGCAGGAAATGACACCATTATCGTTAAAGGAGTAAGTATGCAATTTAATGCTTTGGGAGGAGGAGAATATACTTGGACTCCAGGCACAAACCTTAGTAGCACAAACGTTGGAAATCCTATTGGCACTTATCCTGATGTTGGAACATTCTCTTATAACGTCCATATAAAAAGTCCTTTCAATCAATGCGAAGGTGATGACAGTATTAATGTAAGAGTGGTACAACAAGCGGCTATTCACGTACCAAGCGGCTTTACACCCAACGGTGATGGACTCAACGACTTACTAAGACCCTTTGGTGTTGGATATGCTACCATCAATTATTTCCGTGTTTACAATCGATGGGGTGAACAGGTATTTTATACGACTAAATTCAAAGAGGGATGGGACGGTAATTGGAAAGGACAGGCAGCTGATGTAGGCGTTTATTTTTGGGTATTGAGTATCAACAATCGCTTTGGTGATGAGGAATTAAAAAAAGGCGATGCCGTGCTAATCAGATAAAATTACTACTGTGCATTTTATAAACACAAGTCGCCTGTTACTAGGCGACTTGCTTATTCTATACTATTTCATTGTTTACACAGAACCTCTTCGAATAAAACCAATCAACAAGGATATGACTGCTAACACTAAAAGGATATGAATTAGGCTTCCGGCATTGCCTACGAAAAAGCCAAACAACCAACCTACAACAAGAATGATGGCGATGATATACAAGATAGATCTCATGATTAAATAATTTTAAGTAATTTGTTTTAAATACTGTGCCAATGTTTTTTTGAATTTGTAACTATATCTATCTAATTCCGACATACAGGTATGAAAAGAAAACTTCCCCTACTCCTCTTGTTTGTTTTGATGGTAAACTTTGCCAATGCAGAAGCCATTCTTAAAGGAAAAATAAGTAACCTGAAAGATGATAAAATAAACATCTCTTATAAAGAACATGTACTAAACAATTACACCTACTTCGGTATAGATCATGCAAAAGGAGAAATAGAATACCGCTTTGATATTGTTGATCCACTAGAAGTCACATTAGATTTTGATGATAATCAAATTGGGATATTCATTTATCCTGATGAAGAAATTAGTTTTAGTTGTGATTCTAAAGATGTGATGAACACGTTGAAGATATCAGGAACTCATGCAGATGACAGCAAATTTCTAACGGCTTTGACCAATGAAATGGCAAAGATGATGAGCATGATAAAAAAGTATGATGTACCAGGAAAAGGATATGCGGAAGTACCGGATGATGTAGACGATGAATTAGAATTAACATATTCTACCAACGTCAAGAATATAAAGGATGAAGCATTTTCTAATTATCGGCTTTCAGAAAAATTCAAAGCTTATTATTTTGATAGTACTTATAGCCAATTAGCTAAAATATTGATGGCTAGTGTACTATCTAAAGGAGGCATTTCAGGACTAAGGTCGGCTGAAAACAAGAATAAAAAATACACCGAAGAAGAAGTCAAAACAATGCTTGCTATGGTTAAAATTGAAAATCCAAAAAAAATTGCTTCTAAAAACTATATCGACTTTTTAAAATGGCATGATAGCTATCGCATTGATAATTTACCTGAATCAACAAAAAAACTTAATAGCATAGAAGAGGAAAAACTAAACTGGATAGAACAGAAGTTTTCATTTCGTGATACATTTTATAAAAACCAAGAGATCGTCTATTTGTTATGGGTAAATGATATAGGAAGTAACTATACAAAACAGTCCGATCTTTTAACAGGATTAACCAACAGGGTAATAAAAAAATACCCAAATGGTAAATACAATAAAGCTTTGAAAAAATTGGCCGATAAAAATCAACGACTTACAAAAGGAAATCCTGCACCCGATTTTGAGTTGGAAGACATAAACGGCAAGAAAGTAAAGTTGACAGATTTAAGAGGAAAGGTGTTGTACGTTGAATTTTGGGCATCTTGGTGTCTGCCTTGCGTATTTGAAATGAAGAAGGTAAAAAAGATAAAAGAACATTATAAAAGCAATAAAGACTTGGTGTTTGTATATATAAGCAGAGAAGAAAACAAATACGCTTGGAAATATGGAATAAAGGAACACAAAGTAGAAGGTATAAACTTGTTCGGTGGGAATACCGGCGTCATTGAAAAGTATGATGCTGATGATGTACCAAAATTTGTATTGATAGATAGAGAAGGAAAAATAATTAGCTCCAATGCACCCAGACCATCAGAAGAAGGACTTATTTCCGTATTGGATGATGCCTTGAAATAAGAGAGTTTCGCGGCACAGTATTTTTACATAGAGTATTCATAACCAAATCATAAAGTCTTATGTCTTACTCAAATAAGAAAATTACGAACCTTGGGATTTTGGCTTTCGCTCCTCTTTTTCTAACCACACTTTGGCTCATTTTCTATTTCATCATTTTAAAGGATGTGATAGGTGTAGATACAAATGGTTCTGCTGCTGCAGGCGCTACAGCTCAAAACTATACCCCTTTGCTGATCATGTTGGGGATCAATTTCACAATTGCTTTTATTGCCTTCCTATATTTCTTGATGGATATGTGGACACGAGAAAATGTAGATACAGGAAAGAAAATAGTTTGGGTAATATTCCTCGCGGTATTCAGCATTTTCGCTTTCCCCATTTATTGGGTAATGCACATCAAGAACTATGATGTAGTGCGTGATAATGCGTCTCCATCACTTTCTTGATCTACCAACGCAACGCATAACAGAGGTAAAGATTAAAATCAAAGACAGTGCTTTTCTCGACCTTACCATATCCTGCAACGTAAGCCGGAGGTAATTCGCGAAAAGCTTTGTCGTTTATAAGGAATTTGGTACGTATGTTATATCCTGCAAAAAAATGTTTCAGCAACTCCACCCTCATCCCAATATTTAATTCTGCCCAATGCGCTGTAAGATTTTTGGCAGGAATGATTCCTGTAGTAGTTCCCCAAAAAGGATCATTGGTTACAAACGTAGCTTCGCTTCTGTTGATGATGCCAATACCATAACGAACACCAATGAATATCATATCCCAATCGTTGGCAAAGAGTCTTTGCAACATACTCTTATCTAAACCAATTCTCGCATAGCTGTTAGTGGTCGTATAATTGAGATCATTATAGCTAAGTGTAGAGTTCCCAAAACCTCCTTCTAATA
>CBFGYQ010000232.1:0-3942 GCA_965652995.1 uncultured bacterium | reverse complement strand
TCATGAAAAACATATTCGGATTATCGGCAGTTGCATTTGGGCTGCTTGCAACATCTTGTAACCCTGATGATGATTATACTCCTGTTTGTAGAATGAGTACAGTTGTGGAGTCAAGTGCAAATGGTATTCGCACTACAGCCATCACATATGATGAAGGAAAAATTTCTCAATTGCATATGGCAGGCGGCACAAAAAGCTCTAAACAATTCATCTATTCCGGCAACAACTTTACCGTTGTAAACAAAGATGATACAGGCGGCATCACCAGTAAGCAAGATGTGGCGTTGAATAACTTTTATAAGATAAGCCTTATAACAGAAAAAACACCCGCTGGTGTGGTAACGAAAAATACCAGTTATGAATATGACAATAACGGAAACCTTACACACTTTACAGAAACACCTGTTACAGGAACGGAGAAAGTCACTTCGTTTACATTCAGCAATGGTAACGCCTCTTCTATGCTTGATGCAAATGGTAATTTGACTCAACTTAGTTATTATACAGACAAAGCTTTTCTTGATGGAGACGTAACTAAGGTGCTTCAAATATTAGGAGTTGGCGCGGTGGCAGTTGTAAACAAAAACCTTATAAAATCTGCGACAGTCATTGGCAGCCCTAATAAAGTAACGAACATCACTTATGAATTTGATAACGCCGGGAAAATAACAAAGGCTATACTTTCAGGAGATGCTTCTTCTACCTATACTTACACATACGATTGTAAATAAGCTAAAATATTTTCACCCTCTTATTAACCCGTTTTTCCTAAGCGGGTTTTTTTATTTTTACATCAAATCATTCCCTAATGAAAAAAACGATTTTAATCATAGCGGCTCTCATAGGTGTTTTTGCAAGCTGCCAACAAGCCAATAAAAAATCTGCCGGTAAGACGCCAAGTCAAGAAGCTCAAAAGTTTTTGGATAAGTACACGGCAGAATATGTGAAGCTGTATGCTACCGCATCTGAAGCACAATGGAAAGCAAACATTGAAATAATAGAAGGTGATTCTACCAATTCGTTGGCCGCCAGAGCAGCTGATGAAGCAATGGCAGCTTTCACAGGAAGCAAAGAAAATATTGAAGCTGCAAAAAAATATTTGAGTGACAAAAGCAAACTTGATGAAAAGCAAGTGAAGCAATTTGAAGTAATTCTTTATGCAGCAGCCAACAACCCTCAAACGATAGCTGATGTTGTAAAACAACGCATCAAAGCAGAAAATGACCAAACTCAAAAACTCTATGGCTTCCAATATATGCTAGATGGCAAAAAGGTAAGCACAAATGATTTAGATGAGGTTTTAAAGAAAGAAAACAATCTCGATAAAAGATTAGCTGCTTGGAATGCCAGCAAAGAAGTAGGCAGCACGTTAAAAGGCGGTTTGGTAAATCTTAGAAATCTACGTAATGCGACAGTGAAAGAGTTGGACTACAACGATTACTTCAGCTATCAAGTATCTGACTACAATATGAAGACAGATGAAATGATGCAGACGATGGATAGATTGATGAATGAACTTTACCCACTCTATCGCGAACTGCATACTTGGATGCGCTATGAGCTTGCTAAAAAGTACAATCAATCTGAAGTGCCGGATTACATCCCTGCACATTGGTTGAACAACCGCTGGGCACAAGACTGGAGCAGTGCAGTAACAGTTGAAGGCATAGACCTCGATAAAGTTCTAAGTACAAAGTCTCAAGAATGGATCGTAAAAGAAGGAGAGAAACTCTATACCAGTATTGGCTTTGTATCTCTACCACAATCTTTTTGGGATAAATCAAGCCTCTACCCATTACCTAATGACAGCAAAGTAAAAAAGAACAATCACGCCTCTGCATGGCATATGGATCTTAATACAGATGTGCGCAGCCTCATGAGTGTAGAACCCAATAGCGAATGGTGGGAAACTGCCAATCACGAATTAGGACATATTTATTACTACATGACTTACAGCAATCCTGATGTGCCACCATTATTGCGCGGTGGTGCCAATCGTGCTTATCACGAAGCTATCGGTAGCATGATGGGGTTGGCGGCTATGCAAAAGCCTTATTTAGTAGGTAGAGAATTAATTAATGCAAATGTAAAAACCGACAGTGTGCAATCTTTGATGAAGGAAGCGTTGAACACAGTTGTTTTCATGTTCTTCTCTTGTGGTACAATGAGCAATTTTGAAAAAGCTTTGTATGTAGATAATCTCCCGGAAAATCAGTTCAATGCTAAATGGTGGGAACTCGCAAAAAAATATCAGGGAATCGTACCTCCCACTACACGCGGCGAAGAATTTTGCGATGCTGCAACAAAAACACATATTAATGATGATGCAGCACAGTACTACGACTACGCGCTTTCGTATGTTATCCTTTACCAACTTCATAATCACATTGCCAAAAACATTCTTCATCAAGACCCACGCGCTACCAATTATTTCGGGCAAAAAGCTATCGGAGATTTTCTAAAAAAGATCATGTACACGGGAGCATCTAAAGATTGGAGAGAAGTGCTGAAAGAATCTACCGGAGATGAGCTGAATGCTAACGCGATGTTGGAATATTTCAACCCATTGCTAAACTGGTTGAAAGAACAAAACAAAGACAGAAAATATACTTTAGCAGAGAAACTATAATTATCTGGTAAATCCAAATCTATTGGCATATCAGCATTCGCAAATTTGATCTTCTTAGATTTGCATCTTTAATATTATTCCAATGAGCAGGAAAGGTAAAGTGTTGGTAGCCATGAGCGGTGGCATAGATAGCACAGTAGTGGCTTTAATGTTGCACCAACAGGGCTACGAAGTAGTGGGTATTACCATGAAAACATGGGATTATGCGGCAAGTGGCGGTGGTAAAAAAGAAACCGGCTGTTGTAATTTAGATAGTTTCAATGATGCTCGTCAAGCCGCTGTAGATCATGGTTTTCCTCATTATGTATTAGATATCAGAGAAGAATTTGGTGGTTTTGTCATCGACAATTTTGTTGAAGAATACATGGCAGGACGTACTCCCAATCCTTGTGTACTTTGCAATACACATATCAAATGGTCTGCTTTATTGAAACGCGCAGATGCATTGGACTGTGAATTTATTGCTACAGGACATTATGTAAAAGTGCGTGAAGAAAACAACCGATTTATCCTTTCAAAAGCCAAAGACCTTACGAAAGATCAAAGCTATGTGCTTTGGGGCCTTGGGCAAGATTGCCTTTCACGGAGCATTTATCCGCTAGGAGATTATTTAAAAACAGACGTGCGTCAACTAGCTTTTGACATGGGCTATAAAGAGCTTTCCAAAAAAGCAGAGAGTTATGAGATTTGCTTTGTACCGGATAATGATTATCGTGGATTTCTAAAAAGGCAAATCCCCAGTTTGGAGCAAGAAGTAGCCGGTGGAAATTTTGTTTCTACCGATGGTAAAATAATCGGGAAACATAAAGGCTACCCATTTTATACAATTGGTCAGCGCAAAGGTTTGGATGTGGCTTTTGGCAAACCTATGTATGTTACCAAAATTCTTCCAGAGACAAATACAGTAGTGTTGGGCGAAGAACAAGATCTACAAGAACAGGCAATGTTAGTAAGTGGCTTGAACATGATTAAATATAACTCTATAACAGATGCTACACCTGCTACCACCAAAATACGTTATAAAGATGCAGGTGCAGAAAGCATTTTATATAACGACCGAAATAATGTGCGTGTAGAATTTGTTCATGCCGTAAAAAGTATTGCTCCCGGGCAGTCTGCTGTTTTTTACGAAGGTGATGATGTTATAGGTGGTGGGATTATTAGAAATGGAATTATTGTATAATAATTCGTTTCTTCAACGCATATACTAGAAGAGGCTACCGTTGGTAGCCTCTTGTTATATCCATTATTCTTATTCTTTTTTTACTGCACGACTACTTTTCTGGTCATACGCTCATGATCTGTTTTAAGCT
>CBFGYQ010000231.1:0-3964 GCA_965652995.1 uncultured bacterium | reverse complement strand
GAAAAAGAATTTCCTTCTTTCGATCATCAACTTCGTTGGACGTTGATCTCCGACAAAATGATCCTTGATAACAATATTAATGTGACGAAAGATGATGTGATCGAAGACATCAAAACACGCGTACTTGGTTACTTTGGAATGCAAGCAGGTGATGATGCTCCTTGGATGGATAGCTATATGCAAAAAGTGTTGAAGGATGAAAAGACTATGGATGAAACCTATCGTCGTCTATTGTTCGATCGTTTGTTCACGTGGTTAGAAGGTCAATTTGATGTGGAAGAAAAAACAGTAGCTGAAGAAGAGTTCTTTAAACTACCTAATCCACACGATGCACACCATCATCATTAATAGATAGTTTGGCTAATTTATTAAAACCGCGTCTGATAAAGATGCGGTTTTTCATTTTGATGAATGCTAGAATAATCGTTTATTTTTCTTAATGGTATTCAAATATTCATTAAGGTCAGTAGAGGGTTTTAGGATAATAAGCATCCCCAAATACACGGCGATCATAATGATCGATCTAATGCATGTATCTACTAAAGGGTGTAATCTATAAGGAATAAAATAAACTACAGCCATGGCCACAACACCTGCCACAACAACTCCTAAACTCTTTCTGGAAAATGGTTGTAAACGCATCTTAACCCACAAGAATATCACTTTACATATATTAAATGCAATAAGTGCAAGTGTAGCACCCCAAGCAGCCCCATAAATACCAAGTGAGGGAACTAAAGCACCGATAAATAAAAACATCAAAGCAATAAGGACCAGAGAAATTCTGAAATTGAATTTATAATGTTTTGATATGCTTATGACTTCACTGTTAAGACCTGTTGCCATATCAAAAAGTCTTCCCAATACCAAAATAGGGATCACTCCAAGCAGCGAAGAATAATCTTCTCCTTTACTACTTAAGTCATTTAAAAATTTCACAGCATTAGGCACATTCATCAAAACTAGAATGCTCATTGCAACAGCAGCTATCAAAATATTGATACCACCACGCTGAAAAAGATTCCTGACCTTGTTCATGTCATTTGCTTCAAAAGAACGTGCAAGGTCTGGAACAGAAGCTGTTGCCATAGAACGGTACGGTATGATCAAAATACTCATTACAAATACCCCGATACCATAAACACCTACTGTGTTCATGCCGTTCTTATCAAGAGGTGCTAACATCAGTGAGTCTATCAAACCCATCAAAGAAAGTGTGATGCCCATGAGCATATGATACCATGCAAAATGAATGATCTCTTTCTGTTCTTTACCCGAAAACGTATTCCATCTGAAGCTGATACTGAAGTTTTGTGTGTGTCTGCACAAAACGTATAGAATAGTAATAGGTATTATATAAACGAATATGGTACAGAACATCAGCACATCAAAGTTGATAACCTCGCAAACGAACAATACAATCAACAAGATGTTGAGCAAACGCAACACCACTTCCCGAACAAAGACCGATACTGCAACTTTCATTTGACTGTTCAGATAAGATTCAAGTACGATCATTGCACTATGAAACAGTGTGCATATAGGTAGTAATACATAGTAGCGGTCTCCCAATATTTTATCAGAAGGACTATTATATAGAAGCCCAATAATCTGTTCTTTGAAAATGAAATACAAAATAGAAGCAGCAAGTGTAATGATGACAGGCACAGCCAAACAAGTACCTATCAGTGCTGATCTTCGTTTATCATCTACAGGATATTTATGTATGAATATTGCAAGTACATTGCTCATGCCCATCATCGCTATTTGCGATGCTACGATTGCCTGAAATAGAATACCACTGCGATTGAAACCTAATTCTTGCTGTGTTAGGTATTTTACAGAAAGGAGAAGTGTGATTGCCCCCAGCAAAGCTCCGAAGAAAATAATCAGTGTAGATTTTACCGATTGCCTGAAGACAACTCCCATAGACTAAAAACCAAAAGTAACTACTCAAAAATAAACTTAGTGCTAAATTACAATTTGCTATCTACTACATCAATCGTTTCCATTTACACTAACTTAGCTATATGCAATCCTCTCACGTACGTCCTAATAATGAACTCTCAAATCAAGAGAAAGAATACGAAAACAGTATTCGCCCTCAATCAATAGAAGAGTTTTCCGGACAACCAAAACTTATTGAGAACCTACGCATCTTCATTAAAGCGGCCAATATGCGTGGCGAAGCATTGGATCATGTATTGTTTCATGGGCCTCCGGGTTTAGGTAAGACCACTTTATCAAGGATCGTAGCGAATGAATTGGGCGTGAATATCAAAGAGACAAGTGGACCTGTAATAGAAAAACCCGCTGACCTTGCAGGGCTGCTCACAAGTCTGGAGCCTCGTGATGTTTTGTTTATAGATGAGATACATAGATTGAGTACGGTGGTAGAAGAATATCTGTATGCGGCAATGGAGGATTATAAGATCGATATTATGATTGATAGTGGTCCGGCAGCACGTTCTGTTCAGATCAATATCAATCCGTTTACATTGGTAGGTGCTACAACAAGAAGTGGATTGCTTACTGCACCCTTACTTTCGCGTTTTGGAATTAAATCAAGACTAGATTATTACACGAAAGAAGTACTTCAAAAAATAATCATTCGCGCAGCAGGTTTAATAAATGTAAAAGTAACATCAGATGCGGCGATGGAAATTGCAGGAAGAAGTAGAGGAACGCCACGTATTGCCAATGGACTGCTGCGAAGAATGCGTGACTTTGCACAAGTGTTGGGTAATGGTGTGATAGACATGGCGATTGTGGAGCATGGGCTGAAAGCATTAAGCGTAGATGCCAACGGCTTGGATGAAATGGATAATAAAATCTTACTTACACTTATCGATAAATTTAAAGGCGGTCCAACCGGCATTAATAACATAGCTACGGCGGTGGGAGAAGAAGCAGGAACTATTGAAGAGGTGTACGAACCGTTTTTAATTCAAGAAGGCTATATCATCCGCACGCCACGTGGTAGAGAGGCTACAGACAAAGCATACAATCATTTGAAGAGAGAAAGAAGAGGCGAAGATAATTTGCTGTTTTGATCGCATCCCCAATACAATATTTACCAGTTTTTTTTTGTGATACTTTTTTTAGAATGAAATTACTCAACGACGAATTATTCAATAGCCGCTACGAAAACCTTAATGAACAACAGAAGAAAGCTGTAGATACAATCTATGGGCCGGTTATGGTAATTGCTGGGCCGGGTACGGGTAAGACAGAAGTGCTTGCTATGCGAATTGCCAACTTACTGCGAAGCGATGCACAGATAAAACCACAAGAAATATTATGCCTCACATTTACAGATGAAGGAACTGTTGCCATGCGCAAAAGGCTTTTGCAAATAGTTGGGGAGCAGGCGCACAGAGTTAATATATACACGTTTCATGCTTTTTGTAATAGCATCATACAGTCTCACATGGAGTACTTCCCTCTGCGAGATGGTATGCCCATTACCGATTTGGAACGAATGGATTTAGTATATGACATCATCGAAAATTTAGAATCCGGCAATGTACTAAAGCGTTTCAAAGGTGACCTGTTTTACGATGCAAAAAATCTATTGAAACTTTTTGATTTAATGAAGTCTGAAGGTTGGAGCGCAGAACATATCAATGACATGATTGACCTGTATGTGAAAAGCTTACCGGACAAACCTAAATATCAATACAAAAGAGCAAATCAAACTAAAGGAATAAAAATTGGTGATCCTAAACAGAATGATATAGATAAAGAAGTTGAAAGGATGAACCGTACACGGGCAGCTGCAAAGTTGTTTGATGTTTATGAGGAGAAGATGCTTTCGATCGGTAGATATGATTTTGCCGACATGATCGTTTGGGTATTAGATGCTTTCAAAAAACATCCCGAATTTTTACAATCTCAACAAGAGCGTTTTCAATTTATTCTTGTACATGAGTTTCAAGATACGAGTGGTGCGCAAAGTGAATTG
>CBFGYQ010000230.1:0-3968 GCA_965652995.1 uncultured bacterium | reverse complement strand
ATACTGAGATTGCAGCTAACTCTATTCATCTGAAAAACTTTGCTCACTGCTACAATGACGAGAGTGATTTATAAACTAATTCATTAGACAGAACGTCCACAATATGCCAACACCAACTCTCAAAGACGGCGACCATTGCAAAGTAATTGCCGGTACGCACAAAGGCAAGTCGGGTTTTGTGAAAGACATCAATACCAGTAAAACAGGTCACGTCACCATCACGGTTTTGCAGAAAAATGGAGTGCGCTTTAAAACTTTGGCTAAGAACGTAGAAGTAGTGAAGGAACAACCTTAATAGAAATTCTCAACGCCTTCTCTGCAAAACTCTATATCGTTTACCTAAATATATTCGCATACATTTCGTAATCTTGCACACTTTTTCTAAAAAATGTGAGTATGGCGGTTATCATCTTTTTTATTGCGCAATGGTATCTTTCTCTTTTCTGTCAAACCTTCTTTCAGCATAGATATGCTGCGCATGGAGCGTTTACGATGAGCAGAGGTTGGGAGCGTTTTTTCTTTATCCTTACTTTTTTGTTTCAGGGTTCTTCGTTCCTCAGCACACGTGCCTATGCTATCATGCATCGTATGCACCATGCCTATGCCGATACAGAAAAAGACCCCCATTCTCCTTCCTACTCCAAAAACCTGTTTGATATGATGTGGAAGACCTACGTATTCTATCGTGATGTAAATGAGAACAGAATGGAAATTGATCCTAAATTTTTGAAGAATGTACCTGACTGGAGGAGTTTCGAAAAATTTGCCGGTCATCGCATCACTAGGATCGGTTGGGTAGTATTATATATTGCTTTCTATGCTGCTTATGCTACTTCACCATGGTTGTGGTTGTTATTGCCTGTTCAAATATTAATGAGTCCTGTACATGGTGCTATCGTCAATTGGTTTGCACACAAATTCGGCTATGAGAATTTCAAATTGAAAAATACTGCTGAAAACCTTTTAGTAGTAGATTTTCTAATGCTGGGCGAAAGCTATCATAATAATCACCATAAGCGTCCGTCCAATGTCAATTTCGGGTATCGCTGGCACGAGATAGACCCTGTATATCCTGTGATTTACATCCTGGACAAAATCAATGTTATCAAGATCAATAAGAAGCATACGGCAGATGTTCACCATACCGGCAATTCACATTCCACATCGGCTTTGAAAGAAAAAGAACTGATGCTGGAAGAAGAATGGTAGGGCTGTCTGGGAGCATTATTTTAAAAATCTTATATTACCCTGCTTTTTTCTTGGCAAAAAAGTAGCAAAAAATCCGTTGCAATCAGCTACCTATTAAACTACAATACTACTGTAGTACCAAGCTTTAAGTCTCTTTACCTCAACTTAATTCTTAGTAATCGTTTTAAGTCATCTGTACCCTAAAACCTTAAACACAATCTTTTTTGCTTAAATTCGCCCTTATTTTTTAACAATATCAGCTTTTCAAGAAGCTGTCAACATAAATATTAGATATGGGATGTGGTAATTGCGGCACGGGAGCCAATGGCAAACCTGCGGGCTGCAAAAGCAACGGCGGCTGCACAAGTGGTGGCTGCAACAGACTTAACGTCTTCGACTGGTTGGGCAATCTGCCTTTACAAGATAACTTGAAACCTTATACTGTTATAGAGGTTTCTTTCAACAACGGTAGTCGTAAAGATTTTTACAGAAATAATACTTCACATATTTTAGAGAAAGGGCAAATGATATCCGTAGAGGGTGTTGGCGGCTATGATGTGGGTATGGTCAATCTTACAGGCGAACTGGTAAAGTTGCAAATGAAGAAATATGGTGTGAAAGATGATATGAATATCAAACGCATCATGCGTATTGCAACGGATGAAGACCTGAATGTTTTCTCGACCAATAAACAACGCGAACAGGAAGTGATGGTGCGTAGTCGCGCTATTGCAAAAACGCTGAATCTGGAAATGAAGATCTGTGAAGTAGAGATACAGGCAGACGGTAAAAAAGCTACGTTTTTCTACACTGCAGATGCTCGGGTAGATTTTCGTGAATTGATAAAAAGCTACGCCAATGAGTTCAAGATGAAAGTAGAGATGAAGCAAATAGGCGCAAGACAAGAAAGTGGAAAAGTGGGTGGCATCGGTTCTTGTGGACGTGAATTGTGTTGCAGTACTTGGCTTACAGATTTTAAATCGGTGAATACCACTGCCGCACGTTATCAAAACTTATCCATCAACCAAACAAAACTGTCCGGACAATGTGGGCGATTAAAATGTTGTCTGAACTATGAATTGGATACTTATATGGATGCCTTGCGAGGCTTTCCCAATAATGCAGATACCATAGAAACTAAGAATGGTATTGCCTTCCTGCAAAAGAAAGACATCTTTAAAAACCTGATGTGGTATAGCTTTAAAGAAAGCAATAAACAATACCCGTTATCAATAACCAGAGTTGTAGAAATCCTTAAACTGAATAAAGAAGGTAAGAAACCGGAAGAACTGCAACCTGAAGAATTGGAAACAATCAATCCAAAATCTTCTATAAAAACAGAAATGGGATTTGTGAACGATGTGGGGCAGATATCGTTAAAAACATTGGAAAAATCTCCTAATAGAAAAAAAGGAAAATCTCCTCAAAATCGTGGACAACAGCAACCTCCAAAGCAAGCACAACCACAGCAACAAAAAACAGGAGGCAGACCACAACCTAGCAACAACAATCGTCCTCCACAACAAAGAACTTCACAAAAACCAAATCAACCTAAAAGCGGCAACAGTCAGCAACCACCCAACCCCAATAGACGGAAAGAAAATTGATTTGCAATTAGATGTGTAGACCAATTAGCGAAAATGATGACAATTAAATGCTATTGTTTTTCGTTTCTTTAATTATATTTACACCACTACTCTTGCGTATTCAACATGAAGAAAAATTTGTTACCTGCATTCGCTACTGCTGCGTTTTTGATATTATTCATAAGTTCTTGTACCAAAAAACAAGAACAATTTACAGGCGATTACAGCAAAAATTATTTCCCGCTTACAATTGGTAAAACTGTAACTTATGCTGTAGATTCTACCATTTGGGATAATTTTTATGACGTGCAGACTTTTCATAGATACCAAATGCGTTGGACCATATCTGACACTTTCCGTGATAAGCAGTTCCGTCTTTCTTACAGAATAGATTCGCACATTCGTACAGCTGACAGCATGCCATGGAAAACGCACAGAGTTATGTATGTAACTCCAACTCCAACAACACTTGAGTATGTCGAGGAAAATCTTCGTTTTATTAAATTGATATTCCCTATTCAAAATGGCGGCACTTGGAAAGGAAATGCCAATATTTCTAATCTGGATAAAGACAATGCTTACTTTCATAACTGGGATTACTACTACGATAAATTCTCACAGCCTTTCAGTAATGGCTATGTGAATTTTGACAATACTGTAACTGTAAATGCAGTAAATGATACACTAAACGACCCTGAAAAAATGCCTACTGAGTATGCCACTAAAACTTTTGCTAAAGAAGTTTATGCACAAGGGGTAGGCATGGTGTACAGAGAAGTAACACGTTGGGTGTATGATCCTGCCTCTGATGCGAAACCTTTTAGACATGGTTACAGCGTAGAGATGAAAGCCATAGATCATAACTAATCAAAATAAAGCGTATGAGGAGGGTGATATGTTGTGTTGGTTTTATCTTGATGTTGAAGTTGAATACTTCCTATGCACAACCTCTTCAATTTGCTTATAGAGTAAGCTTTACTAATAAAACAGGCTCTGCCGATATTACTAATCCACTTAGTTTTCTCTCTCAAAAAGCTTTAGACCGTAGAAGCAAATATTCAATAACAGTTGACACTACCGACCTTCCTGTGTCATCCGATTATCTAGACTCGGTAAGAAGCAATACAAACGGCATTATTCATACTACATCTCGCTGGCTCAACAATTGTGTTGTTTCGGTTGAAGACAGCTCTA
>CBFGYQ010000229.1:0-3972 GCA_965652995.1 uncultured bacterium | reverse complement strand
GGCAATAATCCTATTTCATCTGTTGTGTAAGTTGCTTGGTTAGAAGATTCAAAATCATCACTGTAAACATTCACTATATCTACAGGATCGTTAGCCAATTGTTTTATGGTGAAAGAAATTGTGTCATTGCTTTTTACCGGATCGGGTGCGGTTTGGTTTTCTATTGCAACATTAAATTGATAAGTGCCGACAGATGAGACGTCAATGTTTGCGATGCTTACAGATGCAGTACTGTTAGCAGGAATGGGTGTGGTGAAAGTTTGTGATTGCCACGTGCCGCCATTTATTTGATAAGAAATTTTGTAATTGTTATTTGCAACATCATCCAAATTTCTAACAACGATAGTCATGCTCTCACTATTAGTAAGTTCTGTGGAAGTAAACTTTCTACCACTTTTAAAATTTGAAATACTATCAAGTGTCAAATCATTATCAGAAATAGAACCGGCACAGTTGCCATCGTTTGGCAGTCTTGTCAAAGCTTTGCTTCTGAATCCTAATTTTGAATTGATTATGGGTGCTACGGCAACGTATTGAGTTTGGTGCAATGGTAAACCTTTAATAACATAATTGGTTGCTGTGACTGTATCAATGGCTTGCAAGTCATTGCCGATTTTATGTAGTATTTGATAGCTGCCCGCATTGGGTATAGCATTCCAATTAAAAGAAAAATATCCGGGACATTGTGTTGTGCTTAGTTGTAGTACGGGTTGTGGGTTGATTACAAACTGTCCTGATATTGCTTGTATGGATGTTGTGTTTCTTGTAATTCGTATCAATGCCTGAGATGTTGTAATGTTAGGCACATTCCAGTTGTAATATTTTTGATTGGAAGGAACATTGTTTGCAATTGTATTCCAGCTTGCCCCATTGTTGTCAGAATATTCTATTGTCAATAGATTGGGATCATCTGATGCATCCCAAAAAATAGTGATCGCTTCATTCGCAGGAACGTTCATGTTAGTTGTCGGATATTTGATAGTGATGCCTTTTTGAATAAAATCGTACACCAAATAATAATCTTGTGAAAAAGTAGGTATTGATGTTCCTGAAATAGTTACGTTGTAGTTTCCCTGTTGAGGATTGTTGATAATAACTTGTTCTACATTATTGATGTTATCTACAGCTTCTGTTGCAAGGTTGGTAACATTGGCTGGCGTTGGGTCTAATATTAATGGTCGGTGAACTGTGTTGTTAGGTTCTGTAACGGTGAGGTCAAGATTATTGACCAATGTGCTACTTGCAGCAGGACTTGCAGAAGTATCATTCCAATAGAGCAATACTTTCAATTGTGCCGTATTTGTAGGAACAGCAATTGTGCTTGTTTGTGTAGCTGAGTTGGTTATGGTTTGTGTGCTGAATTGATTGTTGTTAAGAATATTCAGCGATTTATAAATGTTTATTAATCCAAAACCATTGATATAATCAGGTCCTGCATTTCCTACATCCACAGCACCGTTGATGATGAGCGCTTTCAGTAAAGCATTGTGAGGATTGTTGTTTCCGTTAAGCTGCTTGTAGCGTTGTGTAAGCAACGCTAAAGCTCCTGTTGCGCCCGGGCAAGCCATACTTGTTCCATTGATCGCAATGTATCCATCATACAATGCTGTTGAAAAAACACCTGCACCAAAGGATACTACTTCGGGTTTTATCCTGCCGTCTTTTACAGGACCTTTAGATGCGCCTTCGTGTACGGTATACGGTTTACGCATAGAACTCACAGTCAAAACATTTTTTGCTGTTTGGTAAACTCCTACTACTGTCCCAAAGCCTACCGGATAAGGTGAACAATCTTTATTTCCATCGTTGCCTGCGGCAAATACATTTAGTACTTGTGGTAGTGAATGGGAATTATCATCCAATAATTGAGAATATAAATCATAAGTGCCTGCCACACTACAGTCATTCACTATAGCTGCATAAGAATTATTGCTCAGGGTCATGTTATAATCTTCAAACATCGGTTTGGACTTTTCAAGAACAATGTTGTATAGATGACTCAATACATTCACATTTGGAGCCATTCCTTTTCCTTTTGGGTCTATGATTCCTTTGCTTGTAATTGTTCCTGCAACATGCTGTCCGTGCAGCTCCGGTGGGTCTGGATTGAAGTTGGTGACTCTGTCTCTTGTATCAGTATGGAAAATTGGAGTGCTGTTATCACCAACACCTACAGTTACTCCTGTACCGTCTAAACCTAAACCACCTTGCGATGTGGGGAGCTGCACTATCTCCGCCCCTGTCGCGGCACGATCGTCATAATTCAATGTAACATCTTTAGCTACAATACTTAGGTATCTAACATTTGCTTCAGAAGCGAGTTGGATAAGACTTGTGTTCTTAATATTGATCTCGTAAATGCTCTGCGCGTTGAATTTTTTATTGATAGGAGTTGCTTCATGTTTAGTGAGGATTTTCTTTATCTCATCAGCGGTTATATTCTTTGTAAACGAAACTGCGATTTGAAATGTTTTAATGCTCGACAATAACAAAAGCTTTTGCACCCTTTCATCCATCTTCCATTCCGGCTGCATCGGGGTAATACTTCTAATAGCAGCCATTGGTAAGTTTGGTAAAGACGAAGCAGAAACAAATGCTATGTAAGATCTGTTCGAAACATAATCCATGAGTAGAACGTCATGGGTTTTTAGTAATTGTCTGGTGGATGCATCCGGAAGATCGTGGAATTGAATAATGAGTTGCAATTTGTCTTCAAGATTTGCTGCCATCAAACTGTCTCTAATCACGTTTGCATTTTCCTGTAGGTAAATGGTTCCGGATTTTAGAGAAATAGTGTTTGTTGGTATTTTGTTTTGAGAAAATCCGATAATGGTAAGGCTACACAAAAACGATAAGAGTAAGAAAGTAGGAAGCGACAGTATCTTTTTCAATTCCAAGAATATTTAATGTATTTACAATTTACGTACAATAGCGCAATCTTGGTTCATTTGAATAGATGAGACGTACATTTGCTGCACCACAGGATTCTTAGACGCAACTATTTATTATTTATGAATACCATCATCCGAGTACATAATCTGGTAAAGAAATATGGAAACTTTACTGCTGTAAATGATCTGAGTTTTGAAGTGTATGAAGGTGAAATATTTGGATTGCTGGGGCCTAATGGTGCAGGAAAAACAACAACGTTGGAGATCATCGAGACGCTGCGAGAAAAAACATCAGGAACGGTCATCGTTGATGGATTGAATATAGACACACACTCTCTTGAAATAAAGAAAATTATTGGCGTTCAACTTCAAGCAGCAGGCTACTATCCTAATCTTAACCTAAAACAAATCATCGTACTTTTCGCAGGACTTTATAATAAGCAGGTGGATGCGATGGAGTTGTTGGCATCTGTAAACCTTATAGAGAAAGCAAAAAATAAATTCAAAGAATTATCCGGCGGGCAAAAACAACGTTTTTCAATTGCAACAACGCTTATCAACGATCCTAAAATTATTTTTTTGGATGAACCCACAACGGGTTTGGATCCTCAAGCACGTCGCAATCTTTGGGATCTGATAAAACAACTTAAAGATCGAGGTGCTACGATTGTTATTACCACACATTATATGGATGAAGCGGAAGTGCTTTGCGATCGTGTGGCGATCGTAGATAGTGGAAAAATTATTGCGTTAGATACTCCTGACGGTCTGATAGATCATTTGGTAGATAGCGGATTTGTAAAACCTAAACCTGTGAAAATGGCTAATCTCGAAGATGTATTTTTGAATTTGACAGGGAAGGAGTTGAGAGATGAGTGAGACTTTGTTGCAGTAAACAATCAATAGAGCTGTGTACTCTTCAACTTATTATCTATTACTGATGACTTATAGTTTATTAATGCTTAGTTGTTGTGCTTTCTAAAATACACCTACAACTTTTTGTTCTTTTCGGAAAATTGATAGTGCGAGTGATAGTGCTTTTAGGTTTTAAGGTTTCATCAAGGGAGCGTGTTTTACTTTT
>CBFGYQ010000228.1:0-3983 GCA_965652995.1 uncultured bacterium | reverse complement strand
TTTAGTTATCTTGCAGCCCTTATGAGTAAAGAGATCGTTGTAAGCGGAATCAGACCAACAGGTTTTTTGCATTTAGGTAATTACTTTGGTGCTATGCGCAACTATGTGAAAATGCAGGATGACTACAACTGCTTTTTCTTTGTAGCAGATTATCATTCGCTTACCACACACCCAGATCCTAAAGACTTAAAAGCAAATGTGTTTCGTGTAGTGGCAGAAAATATTGCTTCAGGTCTTGACCCTGAAAAAGTAGCACTATACGCACAAAGTGATTTGCCTGAAACGGCCGAGTTGTATCTTTTGCTAAATATGCTTGCCTATAAAGGAGAATTGGAGAAAGTACCAACCTTTAAGGATAAAGTACGTTTGCAACCGAATAATGTAAATGCAGGATTGCTTACATACCCTGTACTAATGTCGGCAGACATAATGTTGCATCGTGCACATAAAGTGCCTGTGGGGAAAGATCAAGTACAACACGTAGAGATGACCCGAAACTTTGCGCAGCGTTTTAATAGTCGTTATGGAGATTTATTTCCTGAACCGCAGCCATTCAACTTTGGCAGCGAACCGGTGAAAGTGCCGAGCCTTGATGGTAATGGTAAAATGAGCAAAAGCGAAAATCTGAATGCAACTATTTACCTAGCAGATGATGATGATAGCATTCGGAAAAAGTTGAAAAAAGCAAAAACAGACATTGCACCTACAGAAGCTAATAGCGAAATGACGGAAGCAGTTGCAAACATGTTTCAATTAATGAGTCTTGTTTCTTCTAAAGAAACATTGGATAAATTCACTAAAGATTTTAACGATTGCACGATCCGCTATGGAGATATGAAAAATCAATTAGGTGAAGATATGGTGGCATTTGTAGTGCCAATTCGTGAACGTGCAAAAGCCTTGCAGCAAGACGAAACTGTAATAAAAGAAATATTGAAAGCAGGTGCAGAAAAAGCAAGAGAAAGTGCATCAAAAACAATTGCAGAAACAAGAAGATTGATCGGTATAAATTATTATTAATCATGGGTTATGGGTCGTATGTAAACTGCTAACTAAACAACACTTGTTTTTGAATTTTGGATTATAAATTTTTACTTTCGGATAATGCCAAAAGCTAAACCAAAACACATAGCCATTGCAGGCAATATTGGAGCCGGAAAAACTACGCTCGCTACTATGCTTGCAAAGCACTATAAATGGACTCCTCATTATGAAGATGTGGATCACAATCCTTATTTGGTAGACTTTTACGAAGACATGCACCGTTGGTCATTCAATTTACAAGTGTATTTTTTAAATAGTCGCATTAGCCAACTTATCAACATTCGGAATGGTAAAGACACCGTGATACAGGACAGAACCATCTACGAAGACGCATACATTTTTGCTCCCAATCTTTATGAAATGGGGTTGATGACCAACCGTGATTTTGAAAATTATTTTTCCTTTTTTAAGACCTTAAAATCACTCACTGCACCCCCAGATTTATTGATTTACCTCAAAGCTTCCATACCGGCACTGGTAGACCGTATTCAAAAACGTGGCAGAGATTATGAAGAAAATATTCGATTGGATTATCTAAAACGCTTGAATGGCTTTTATGATAAATGGATCGAAAAATACAAGGATGGTCCTTTGTTGACTATCGAAATAGATACCAACAACTTTGCTGAGAACGAAGAACATTTTGCGGATATTATTCGTAGGGTAGATGCACAGCTTTTCGGATTGTTTTAATTTTTTCAACTGGATAGAGACTTACTATATATTTAATGGCAATACTTTCTAAACTCAATAAATACAACAATTTTGGATTGCTCATCATGCGAGCAGGTCTAGGTATAATGATGATCGTACATGGACTTCCTAAAATTACAGGAGGTGTGGAAAAATGGACAAAACTAGGCGAGGCAATGAGTCATTTGGGTGTCAACTACTACCCTGTACTGTGGGGTTTTATGGCTGCGGTAGCAGAAGCTATTGGAGGCGTGTTGCTAGTACTCGGTCTTGCATTCCGTCCTGCCTGCCTGTTGTTATTATTTACTATGATCGTAGCTTCTACGTTGCATATTAGTAAAGGAGATGGCATCATGGGAGCATCACATGCTATCGAATTGGCATTTGTTTTCTTTGGGTTGTTTTTTGTTGGACCCGGAAAATATTCAGTAGATAAGAGTTAATTGCACGCACTAAAATTTATTAGTTCCCGAATCTCTACTTTTGAGGTAATAATTACAGCAGATGAATCAACAACTGAAAACTATTTTATTAACGGTGCTTACATTGTCTTGCTTTGTTATCGCACTTATAGAATTGAGCGGTGTTAGTAAGACCGCCTTACTAAACAAATTCAATGCAACAGAATCAAGTGATGCAGCCGTTAAAGCAACAAGACAGCTCCCGAAGACGATCATTGAATTTGAAGAACAGCATTTCGATTTTGGAAAAATTACAGAAGGGGAAAAGGTGACCCATACGTTTAAATTCAAAAACATAGGTCGCTATCCACTAATAATTTCTGATGCCAGAGCCTCTTGCGGATGTACGGTTCCTTCTTATCCCAAACAACCCATTGATCCTGAAAAAACAGGCGAGATAACCGTAGAATTCAACAGTGAAGGGCGTGAAGGAATACAGAAAAAAAATGTGATGATCTACTCAAACGGACAACAGGAAGCTATTTCTTTAGGTTTTGATGCAGAGGTTGTGAAAAAATAAATTACTGAGCGTGTTCAATAAAATCAATCAATATCTATCACTTGTTAAGTTCAGCCATACAGTTTTTGCATTACCTTTTGCATTGATGGGATTTACGTTAGGTGTGTTGGAAATCAATAGGGTTTTTAGCTGGAGTTGGTTGACGGATAATTGGTTGCTTTTTGCAAAAGTATTGTTGTGTATGGTGTTTGCAAGAAGTGCAGCAATGGCTTTCAACAGATATTTGGATAGAAAGTATGATGCCCTGAATCCACGCACGGCACAACGAGAAGTGCCTGCTGGGATTATTACACCCAAAAGTGCATTGACATTTACCATCATCAATTCATTGTTGTTTATCATTACAACATTGTTTATCAACCGTACTGTGTTTTATCTTTCTTTGATCGCGTTATTTATTATTTTATTTTATAGCTATACCAAGAGAATTACGGCACTTTGTCATTTGGTTTTAGGTGTGGGACTTGCTTTGTCGCCACTTGGTGCTTTTCTTGCTGTAACGGGTTATTTTAAATTATTGCCCATACTTCTGTCCTGCATTGTATTTACATGGGTTGCAGGTTTTGATATTATTTATGCTTTACAAGATGAAGATTTTGATAAATCACAAAAACTTCATTCTATACCGGCTGCGTTAGGTAAGAAAAATGCTTTGATGGTTTCTAACCTGTTGCATCTAATTAGCTTTTGCTTTGTAATAGCAGTAGGAGTAGTAGGCAATTTCAATTGGATATTTTGGATTGGAGCTACTATTTTTTCAAGTTTACTTTTATATCAACATATACTTGTAAAGCCAAATGACCTTAGCAAAGTGAATATGGCATTTGCAAATACAAATGGGTTGGCGAGTATTTTATTTGCTTTATTTGCTATTACATCATTTATCATTCAAACACCTTTATGAAAATAGCATTGGTAGGTTACGGGAAGATGGGGAAGACCATTGAAAAAATAGCATTGGAAAGAGGGCACGAAATTGCATTGAAAATAACTCATGAAACGACCGAAAACCTTACTCAGGGAAATATTCAAAAAGCAGATGTTGTAATTGAATTTACTTCGCCTGAAGCAGCAAAATATAATGTAACCAATTGTCTTAGAGCAGGTGTGCCAGTGGTGTGTGGTACCACTGGTTGGAATGAGCATTTTCAAGATGCAAAAAACGTAGCTGTTGAGTATAATACAGCTTTTCTTCAAGCATCTAATTTCAGTATTGTGAATATCCTGAGCTTTTGCTGATACAACAAGTGCCATACAAGCACCAA
>CBFGYQ010000227.1:0-3991 GCA_965652995.1 uncultured bacterium | reverse complement strand
GTTGAAATATTTGATAGGTATGGAAATCAGCACGCCCATCACCTTACCAGAAGGGGATTTTTCTGCACCGATTAATTTGTTTGTAAAAGAAGATTTCAACATCAACGACCGCACAGAAATTAAGCTTTTGGAAAAGCAAGGGGAGTTATTACAACTGAATAAAAAATCTATCGAAGCTAGCAGATATCCTTCGCTAAGACTTACCGGAAACTACGGTGCGCAAGGTTTGGGCGAGAATTTTCCCTATTTCGCAAATAGTGATAGATCAGTGAATTGGTCAGACTATGCTTCTGTCGGTTTGAGTTTGAACGTTCCCATTTTTAAAGGATTTTATACACGGTCTAAAGTAAGACAAGCGCAGGTGGAAATCGATCGCTATAAACTGGATCTGCAAGACACGAAGCTCGCGTTGAACCTCGGTATTGAAAACGCTTTTACACAGATAAATAATTCTGTAATGACGCTGAACGATCAAAATTCCAATAAAAATTTGGCGAGTGAAGTGCTTGACAATATTGAGAATAACTACAAGAATGGATTGGCTTCTTTGACCGATCTGTTAGACGCCGAAAACTCTTATGCTGATGCACAGAACAATTATACCAATGCTTTGATAGACTACAAACTGGCAGAGGTGCAATTGGTAAAAGCCAAAGGCGAACTCAAAACATTTTATACACAGAACAAATAATCATCAAAACAACCGTAAATAAATAATCATGAAAAAGTTCATCATTCCATCAGCGATAACGATAGCAGTGTTAGCAGGAATATATTTTGTCTTGACAAACAACAAAGCTAAAAACGAAGCCCAGACAGCGATTGTGGCTCAGAAAAATTCCGCTGTTTCGGTAAGGACAG
The DNA here is from genome assembly GCA_965652995.1 of uncultured bacterium. GTDB lineage: Bacteria > Bacteroidota > Bacteroidia > Chitinophagales > Chitinophagaceae > JAFIGV01. Next base: position 3,130 of record CBFGYQ010000227.1, on the reverse strand, counting down.
CACAAGCTGCTTATCAAGAAGTGAATACGCAATACGTTTCTAACGGTGTATTTTCTCCGAAACAAGAAGTGAAAATATCTGCTGAAACCAATGGTAAAGTGGTGAGAGTATTGGTAGAAGAAGGTGCGACAGTAGGAGCAGGTCAAACGCTTGCCATTATTGAAGGTGACAAACAAAATGTAAGTGTTTCCAATGCGCAATCGGTTTATAATAATGCCAAAGCTGAAGTGGCTCGTTATGAAAATGCTTATGCTACCGGAGGTGTTACAAAACAGCAATTAGATCAAATGAAGTTGCAATTAGAGAATGCAAAAAACAATTTGCAATCTGCAAGAATTGAAGCAACAGATGTTTACATCAAAGCGTCGTTTTCCGGTATTGTGAATAAAAGATTGATAGAGCCCGGTTCTTATGTAAATCCCGGTAAGGAGTTGTTTGAAATTGTAAATGTTTCTACCCTAAAACTTACGGTGAATGTGGATGAAAAAAATATCGGTAATGTAAAAATCGGACAACAGGTTTTGGTGGAAAGCTCTGTGCATCCTAATGAAAGCTGGACGGGTGTTGTAAGTTTTATTGCACCAAAAGCCGATGCCAACTTGAATTTTCCTGTAGAAATGGAGATCAAAAATAATGCGAACAATGATTTGAAAGCAGGGATGTATGGTGTTGCGAAATTTGGTGGTAATGAAACGAATAATGTTTTTGTAGTGCCAAGAACTGCCTTTGTAGGCAACATCAGTTCTAATAAAATATTTGCAGCACAAGATGGTAAAGCGGTTCTGAAAGATGTAGTGGCTGGTAGAAACTTCGGTGATTATGTGGAAGTGATTTCTGGAATTAATAATGGTGAAATGGTGATCACAACAGGACAGATCAACTTACTTAATGAAACACCGATCAAAGTCATCAACTAAACCACTAACCTTAAAAACTAAGAAAAATGAAAATAGCTGAAATATCGATCAAAAGACCCAGCGTCATTATCGTATTGTTCGTAATACTGACCCTGGGCGGGCTTTTTGCCTACAAACAATTGGGTTATGAGTTGGTGCCAAAATTTGAAGTGAATGTAATTACCGTTCAAACGGTTTATCCCGGCGCAGCACCATCTGAAGTAGAAAATTCGGTGACTAAAAAAATAGAAGATGCGGTTTCGTCTTTAGAAAATGTAAAGAAGATAGAAGCGAAATCAATGGAAGGAGTTTCGGTGGTGATGATCACGCTGAATAGTGGTTCTGATGTGAATTTCTTATTGACGGATGCACAACGAAAAATAAATGCTGTTATTAATGATCTACCGGAGGATGCTAAGACACCATCCATCAGCAAATTTTCTTTAGATGATGTGCCGATTATGAACTTGTCTGTTACATCAAAACTTTCTGAGAAAGAATTGTATGACTTGTTAGATCAAAAAGTACAACCCGTTTTTGCACGTATCAGTGGTGTGGCTAAGGTAGATATGATCGGTGGTGAAGAACGTGAAATACAAGTGAGTGTATTGCCTGAAAAACTGCAAGGCTACGGCATCACAGTTAATCAAGTGCAACAAATCATTGCAGCTTCCAACATGGATTTTCCGACAGGAAATATCAAAACAAGAGACAATCAAACGACCATTCGTCTTTCAGGAAAATTTCAATCGTTGGATGAGTTGCGTAACCTTCCTGTAGTGTTGTCTAACGGTACGGCTATTCGTTTGAGTGATATTGCTGATGTGCAGGATGCGGTGAAAGATGCTGAAAAAATTTCGCGTATCGACCAAAGTAACACGATCTTATTACAAGTGTATAAACAGTCAGATGCTAATGCAGTAGCGGTTTCAGAGAAGGTAAAACAGACTATTGAAACCGTTCAAAAAGATTATACAGCACAAAGCATGAAGATCGTTGTTGCAAATGATGGTTCTGATTATACATTGAGCGCGGCGAATAATGTGATGCACGATCTAGTGCTAGCGATTGTATTGGTGGGTGTTATCATGTTGTTCTTTTTACACAGTTTGCGTAATGCGGCTATTACAATGGTTGCTATTCCACTCTCCTTGATCGCTACTTTTATTGCGTTGAGTTTGTTGGGTTATACGTTGAACCTCATGTCGTTGCTTGGTTTGTCTTTGGTGGTTGGTATCTTGGTAGATGATGCGATCGTTGTTATTGAAAATATTCACCGGCATATGGAAATGGGTAAGAACAAAGTGCGTGCGGCGTATGATGGTGTAAAAGAAATTGGATTTACGGTAACGGCGATCACATTGGTTATTGTGGTAGTGTTTTTGCCGATTTCATTATCTACCGGTTTGGTGTCTAATATCCTACGTCAGTTTACGGTAACGGTGATGGTTTCCACATTGTTATCATTATTGGTTTCATTTACTGTGGTGCCTTTACTGTATTCACGTTTCGGGAAATTAGAACGCATCAATCCTAAAGGTTTCTTTGGTAAGATTTTGAATGGTTTTGAAAGAGGTTTGGATAAGATGACGAAAGGCATTGGTAATATTCTAAAATGGTCATTAGCATCCAGAAAAAATAAATTGATAAGCATTGGAGCTACGGTGGTGTTGTTTTTCAGCTCTATTATGTTGCTGACTAAAGGTTTTATTGGTAGTGATTTCTTTCCGTCTATGGATAAAGGTGAGTTCTACTTACAGATAGAAATGAATAAAGATGCATCCATTGAGCAAACCAATTTCATGACGCAAAAAGCTGAGAATTATTTAGCAAATAAACCGGAAATAGAACGCATGATAACCACGGTGGGTCAGGCTTCTGATGGTATGATGAATACCAACGGTTCTAAATACAAATCTGAAATTCATATTTTCTTAAACGATCATCATAAAGAAAAAGAACCTACAAAAGTATATGCTGCAAAGCTGAAAAGAGAAATGCAAAATGTATTGGTAGGTGCTAAGATCAAAACTGTAAACATGGGTTTGATGGGTGCAGAAACAGCTCCGCTTCACCTCACCGTAATTGCTTCTACACAAAAAGATGCGTTGGAATTTGCAAACACAGCGGCTGACTTATTGAGAAATGTACCCGGTGCTACCGAAGTGAAATTGACTTCTGAAGATGGTAATCCTGAGATCAATGTAAAAGTGGATAGAGATAAAATGAATGCT
>CBFGYQ010000226.1:0-3994 GCA_965652995.1 uncultured bacterium | reverse complement strand
TAATCTATCAAAGGATAAAGTTTTAAGGACTCTCCTGGCATTTGAACAGCGCCGTAATATCTAATGCCTATACTGGAAACTTGCACCACCCAGTTAAAAATCTTGAATCCTTTATCCTCCGGCTGAATGATGTTTATCGCTTTCTTTAATTTTTCAAAAGGATAATTATAGGAACTAGGAACTTTGAGCGCACGCACTAATTGTTTGACGAATTTCTCGCAATAATCTACACGCATTTCAGGCAGATACGCATTATACATAGAATCTGCATTCACTATCAATGAATCTTCAATTTTCTGTATTTCAGCATTTTGTGCTTTCAGCTTTTGTACAAGCGATAATGAAAACAGAACAAATAAGAGTACTATTTTTTTCACAGTTATATTAGATAATTCGTCAACTTCAAACCTAATGAATTTCTTCTAAAACACCGATACCACAACGTTAAACTATGTTTTTAATCCAAAACGATTTACTTTAGAGTTGTCAATCAGCAACTGTAAATATGCAAATAGCACAGCAGATAGCTTTCATTATTATTACCATTATCGCGATCTATTTTTTCGCAAAAAAAGTAGGAGAAGTAAGGAGAAATATTTTACTTGGTAAAGATGAAGACCTTACCGACCAATCCGGCAAACGCTGGAATAACATGATGCTCCTAGCTTTGGGGCAAAAGAAAATGTTCAAAAAACCACTTCCGGCTATCCTGCATTTATTCGTTTATGTAGGTTTTGTTCTCATCAATATAGAAGTGTTGGAAATATTAATTGATGGAATAGCCGGCACTCATCGTGTGTTGCAACCGTTGCTAGGATCGTTCTACAATTTCTTGATCGGTTTTTTTGAAATATTGGGTGTACTTACTCTTGTCGCAGTTATCACATTCCTTATTCGTAGAAATATCTTGAAAGTGAAACGTCTCGCTATGACGGAGCTTGATGGCTTTCCGAAAAAAGATGCAAATACCATTCTTTACATAGAGGTTGTGTTGATGTGCATGTTGCTTATTATGAATGCTGCGGAAGGTGCTATTATGATGAAAGAAGGAACAGGAAATGGCTTTTTGATAAGCAGTATGCTGGCTCCCATGTTTTCAGGAATGAGTGTAGAAAGTTTGCACATCATCGAACGCATTTGTTGGTGGGGGCATATTCTCGGCATTTTTGCTTTCTTAAACTATCTGCCTTATTCCAAACATTTCCATATCATTCTTGCCTTTCCGAATGCTTATTATCAACGCCTCGAGCCACAAGGTGAAATGCGTAATATGAAAGACATTCAGAACGAAGTCCTTTACATGATGCAGCCGGAACTGATGCCTCCTGCACCAGCTGATGGTTCACAACCTGCACCGGCTACATTCGGAGCCAAGGATGTAAAAGATCTTTCTTGGAAAAGCTTGTTGGATGCTTATTCTTGTACCGAATGTGGTCGTTGTACCGCTTCTTGTCCGGCTAATATTACTGGTAAAAAACTATCTCCTAGAAAAATAATGATGGATACCCGTGATAGATTGGAAGAAGTTGGAGCAAACATTAATAAGAATAAAGAATTTGTTGAGGATGGAAAATCTTTGCTACACGATTACATCACAGTAGAAGAATTGAGAGCTTGTACTACTTGTCAGGCTTGCGTAGAGGCTTGTCCTGTAAGTATCGATCCACTTTCTATCATTGTACAATTAAGAAGAAACTTAATTATGGAAGAAAGTAATGCACCACAAGAATGGAACTTGATGAATGGCAATATTGAAACCAATATGGCTCCTTGGAAATTTAGTCCGGATGAAAGGGATGCGTGGACTACCGCATAATCTATCTGAAAAAATGTACGGGCTTTATCATTATTTTTGTACGTACAAATAAGATGATATGGATCAAAAATTAACCATAAAACTAAACGGTGCAATTATTGAACAGGCAAAAGAATATGCACAAGAACATAATCAAAGCCTCTCTAGATTGATAGAAGCCTATTTAAAGTCATTAGTAAAAAGAGAAACTAAAAAAAGTGCCACAACAAAACTGAAGGTTACACCATTCGTGAAAGGAATACGTACAGGCAAGTCCGTTCCGGGTGATGTAAATCTGAAAGAAAGTTACAATCATCATTTGCTTGAAAAATATAAGTAAGGATGAAACTTTTTTTAGATACTAATGTGATGCTTGATTTTCTAGGAGAAAGAGAAACCTATTATGAACCGATGAGTTTTTTGATGAGTTTGGCTGATGAGAAAAAAGTAGCGATGGCGGTGTCAGCATTATCATTTGCAACAGTCAATTATTTTTTAGTGAAATACGAAAGCGTGCAGATTGCAAAAGAGAAACTCACTAAATTCAAAATATTATCAGAAGTGATAGCATTGTCGGAAACTATTATTGATAAAAGTCTTACCTCAAAATTTAAAGACTTTGAAGATGGATTACAATATTTTTCGGCATTGGAAGCAAGAGCCGATATATTGATTAGTAGAAATAAAAAAGATTTTAAACTATCTGAATTACCTGTAATGACAGCAGAAGAATATTTGAAAACATTATAAAATACAGACTATATACATGACTATAAAATCAATGACTGAATACATGGCGAATGGCGAAACTCCCGAAATACTTTTTTGGGTAGGCTGTGCCGGAAGTTTTGATCAGCGTGCACAAAAAATAACCAAAGCATTCGCTACGATATTAGATAAGGTTGGAGTAAAATTTGCAATTCTCGGAAAAGAAGAAATGTGTACAGGTGATCCTGCACGTCGTTCTGGAAACGAGTTTTTGTTTCAGATGATGGCGTACAACAACATCCAAATATTGAATGGGTATGAAGTGAAGAAAATTGTAACTGCTTGTCCGCATTGCTTCAATATTTTCAAAAATGAATATCCTGCACTTGGCGGCAATTACGAAGTCATTCATCACACTACTTTCTTACAACAACTCATCAATGAAGGCAAACTCGTTTTGAAAGGCGGTGGCGCATTTAAAGGAAAGAAAATAACGTATCACGACAGTTGTTATCTAGGTCGTGGAAATAATATCTACGAAGCACCGCGAGAAGTTCTGCAAGCATTAGATATAGAACTTATTGAAATGAAACGTTGCAAAACAAATGGATTATGTTGTGGAGCCGGCGGTGCGCAAATGTTTAAAGAAGAAGAAGCCGGAACAACTCGTGTGAATTTTGAACGCTCGGCTGAAGCCTTAGATACGGGTGCAACAATCATTGCAGCTAACTGTCCGTTTTGTACTACTATGCTAACAGACGGTGTCAAGAACAAAGAAAAAGAAGACGATGTAAAAGTGATGGATATTGCCGAAATGGTTGCGCAGTCGTTGGGTGAATAATGAAAGAGATAAACGAACCTCACAACAGTAATACAGATTGGTCGAAGCAAATAATTGAAGACCTAAGTTTTATCAAAAAACATCTTCGATACCCGTTGCGAAGAATGACCATCATGCCGGTTTTATCTTCCGGTATTTTATTGGTATTGATAGCGCGGTTTGTATTTGTAGCGTCAGTCTTTAAAGTGAAGGGCAACTATTTTGTCCTTATTATTTTGTTGTTTTTAGCTCTCCCCACGCTAGCTTCTTTCAAAAGGTATATTGACCTTTTACGATTTTTTCCGGTAGAAACAGGTCGCTTACTGACGATAAATATGAAACTTCTAGAACGCTTTTTAGAAGAGCAGCGATTAGTTACGTTTCGTCATCCTGATGCACCTGAAGTATATCAGATCATCAGCAAAAATATAACCGCTGTAGGTGATGAACGTGAAGTGCTTATTTTCATAGCAGATGACGATCGTATTCTTATCAATAGCCATTTTACAAGTTCTCGAAAATGGTTTCGTTTATTCAATGCAGCAACACACCATCGTGAAATGACCAAACAACTGAAAGATTGGCTGAGCACAAACTCATTAGATCAACAATCAACTTCTATTGCAAGACACCAATAGAAAAAAGATTTGTGTAATATTTTGGTTGGTGGC
>CBFGYQ010000225.1:0-4010 GCA_965652995.1 uncultured bacterium | reverse complement strand
TCGAAAAGAAAAGTATTCAACGATTTATTGGAGTAGGCCCGGCCCTCTTTAAACATCAACATCTTTTCAGTACCAACAAAAAACTGAAAAGCATATTCTTTAAATCAACGGATGAATTGCTACATAAAATGCACCTTATCACTTTTCGTGACGAGGCAATTTTATTAAAAGCTGCACGCGCATTTGAGTTTGAGAAAATTGACCTATTACTAGAACAAAAAGTACATCAAACCATATTGTCTATCAACCTATCATCACTTATTCACAACCTTAATGTATTTCGAAATGCAGTAGGAAGCAATGTGAAAGTGATGGCGATGGTGAAAGCATTTTCTTATGGAAGTGGAAGTTTTGAGATCGCACACATGCTTCAATATGCAGGTGTCAACTATTTATCGGTTGCTTATACAGATGAAGGTGTGGCACTTCGCAAGGGTGGGATAAAAATGCCGATCATGGTGATGAGTCCTGATGTAGCATCCTTTGATAGGATGATCGCTTGGAAACTGGAGCCTGAAATATTTAACATGCGTTCCTTATCTGCCTTTCTTGAAATGGCGGAGACTTTGCAAGTGACAGATTATCCAATACACGTGAAGTTGGACACAGGCATGCATCGCTTAGGTTTTGTAGAATCGGAAATAGAAGAACTGGCAACAATACTTAAACAGTCTCAGCAAGTAAAAGTAGCAAGTGTATTCAGTCATCTTGCTGCAAGTGAAGATGCAAAATTTGACAGCTTTACCGATGAGCAAGCATCCAATTTTATTCGAATAAGTAACAAACTTGCATCATCACTCAATTATCTTCCTATAAGACATTTATGCAACTCTGCCGCCATAGCCAGACATAACAATCTTCATTTTGACATGGTACGTTTGGGTTTAGGTCTTTACGGTATAGATGGTAGTGGTGTTTTGCAACATAAGCTAAAACAAATAAGCACACTTAAAACCACCATTGCACAGATAAAGGAAGTGAATGCAGGAGAGACGGTGGGTTATGGAAGAAAAGGTCTTGTTCATGAACAACTCAGAATTGCCACTATATCTATCGGCTATGCAGATGGTTATCCGAGAGCACTAGGAAATGGTAAAGCCTATGTATTGATTCATGGCAAGAAGGCCAGATTGATTGGTTCTGTTTGTATGGATATGTGCATGGTGGATGTGTCTCAAATTCCCGATGCGAAAGAAGGAGATGAAGTGATTGTTTTCGGACCTGAATTACCCGTTACACAACTGGCACAATGGTCTGATACAATATCTTATGAGATAATGACCGGTATATCTCAACGAGTAAAAAGAGTATATGTAAACGAAGAGTAGCAATGCCCAAAGCGAGTGTAATCATATCTGTTTATAACAATCTAAGGTTTTTAGAACTGGTTATCGCGGGCTTAGAAATGCAAACAGAAAAAGATTTTGAAGTGATTATTTCTGATGACGGTTCCGGAGAAGAATTCATGAATGGTGTAAAAGCATTAATAAACCAAAGTGCTCTTTCCATAAAACATAATTGGCATGAGGATAAAGGCTTCAGAAAAAATAAAATACTCAATAAATCTATCGTACTTGCATCAGCTCCCTATTTAATTTTCCTTGATGGAGACTGCATCCCTCATCCCAACTTTATAGATCAACATTTAGAAAATTCTGAACAACATATTTGTTTGGCAGGAAGAAGGGTAGACCTTTCTGAAAATATTACTAAGGGGCTTAATGAAGAGATGATACGATCGGGAGCATTGCAAAAAATGAGTTTTACACTACGTATGTTTTCCGATTTTTTGCAGTCAAAACTGTACAACTTTAAATACGGTATATACTTCACGAATGCAATATTGAGAAAGTTCTTCAACAGAAAAGAAAAGGGATTGCTGGGCGCAAATTTTTCGGTTTATAAAGAAGATATTCTTGCAATAAATGGCTTTGATGAAAGGTATACGCAACCTACGTTTGGTGAAGATTCGGATGTGGAATTCAGATTGCGATTGAATGGTGTAAATATAAAAACCGTAATCAATACAGCCGTTGTTTATCATTGCTATCACAAACTATTGCCCAGACCCATAGAGAGCAAGCAACTATACGAAAGAGTAGTGGCAAGCAAGATTGCGTATACACCGTTTGGTATCAATCGCTCTTAAAACGATTGGTTTGACCTCCTCAAAACTATTCTTCTCTAAACTTTAAATGCTTTGCCATAGCCGGTGTAAGACTTTCTGCATAAGCTCCGTAAGCATCTACAAGTGTACCTTTTAACTTACCATCATTAGAACTTATGGCATATACTACGCTGCTGTCATCAGGGTTCGACTCTCCTTCAAAACGGTGGAATTCATCGATTTTAAAATTTTCAGGATGTAGATCAAGTTGCAAGGAAGCACAAAAAAGACAATCAGGTTTTATACTGAAGTCTTCAGTATATCCTTTTTGGGTTAGTGAATTTACAGCTTCGGAAAGTGTGTTGTAAGTTGGCATAATTTGGTTATTTGAATGGATTGGAGTTGTTTTCAATTTCTTGCATTACTTCTTGAGTGGCTTTTTCTTTATCAAGATATTGTCTTTTCAAAAACTCAGTAACGTAAAAAGGCACATTTATTCGTTGTACAGATGGAAATGCTTTTTCATCATACACAGGTGGGTTAAACTTTAGCGACTTGATAATTCTTAATGCTTCATCATTACATTCTTCATTTATTCCTTTTGCTATTGCAGCATCGATAACATTCCCTTTTTCATCAATTTCCACTCTTGTATATACTATACCTTGGATGTTGTTTTCTAATGAATTTTTAGGATAGTGCATATTAGAAAGTATATAGTTTCTAAGATTACCATTGAAAGAAATTGGCTTGTATGCAGGAGTGTAAGGAATTTCTGCTCCTTCTATGTTATAGAGTTTACCGCTACCTTCAATATATTTTCCTGTTTTGTAAATACCACTTCTTTTTAATCTACCATCCGGAAAATAAGTTTTAAATTCTCCATGCCTTTTTCCATCTTCATAATTAATTTCCTCTCGCACATTTTGAGTGTTAGCATAGAAGGAAATCCATGACTTAAATTCTCCTTTTTTCAGTTCTTGCTTTGTGATCAAGTTGCCAAGTGAGTCATACCATTGCACTATTCCATGTATAAAATCATCCTTAAAGTTTAGTGTGCATTTTACCTTTCCATTTTGATGAAATACTTTCCATGATCCCCATCTCAAACCTTTATAATAGTGTCCTGAATCACGAAGAACTCCATTTTTATAATAGCCTATATATAAACCGTGTGTTAGTCCATTTTTTTGTTTTGCGTTACCTCTGAGTTTTCCGTTCAGATAAAAATCTCTCACAATATTTTCTCCATTTTCTATCTGGTAAGATCGGAAAATTTCAGCATGTTCCTGATTTACTCTTCCAAGAAAATCTTCAGTGCGATAAGTAATTGGTAAATCTGTTTGACTATACGTGTCAGTATAAAAAAAGGTGAATAACAATATGTACAATAGGGATTTCATAGTCACGTTTTGTTAAGTAGCAAATATAAAATTTTCGACTAAATATGCTAATGAAACCACTTCTCTATCCATTACCTTTGCAACCCATTAAAACGTAAAGACTTTTTCAATTTAATATATGTACCGTACTCACACTTGTGGCGAATTAAGAATTGACAACATAAACCAAGAAACCATTTTATGCGGCTGGGTGCAAACCGTTCGCAAATTCGGCAGTATTACTTTCGTTGATATTCGAGATCGATATGGTATTACGCAATTGTTATTCAATGAAAACCTAAATCAAAGATTGGATGAAACTCCATTGGGTAGAGAGTATGTTGTACAAGTGAAAGGAGTGGTGAGTGAACGCAGTAACAAAAACTCTAAAATATCTACCGGCGATATCGAAATACTTGTTCAGGATTTTGCGATCATGAATATCGCATCAATTCCACCTTTCACAATTGAAGATGAAACGGATGGTGGTGATGAGTTGCGTATGAACTATCGTTATCTTG
>CBFGYQ010000224.1:0-4018 GCA_965652995.1 uncultured bacterium | reverse complement strand
TTTCTTGTCTCAACCATTCCATGTGGCAGAACAGTTTACTGGTTTGAAAGGTGTATTGGTACCGATCGAAGAAACAATTCGTGGTTTCAACATGATCATGGATGGTGAAGTAGATGAATATCCTGAAGCAGCATTTAACCTTGTAGGTACTATTGATGATGCTATCGCTAAGGGTAAAAAATTGATGGAACAAGCGAAGAACTAAATTGATTTGAAGATTTGAAGATGTGTTGATTTGGAAATGACAGACAACACGACAATCATCAAATGTTCAAATCATCAAATTTTCAAATTGAATAAATGCAACTAGACATCTTAACACCTGAACATAAAATATACAGCGGCAACGTTTACGGTATTCAATTGCCGGGCGTGCAAGGCTCTTTTGAAATATTAGAAAACCACGCACCCATTATTGCAGCTTTGGGAAAAGGAAAAATGAAAGTGTTGAAGGACAAAAGCAGCAACAATGTAGAAACATTCGAGATCACAGGCGGTTTTGTAGAAATGCTCAATAACAAAGCCAGCGTCTTGATCGAAGATGCGAAAGCGCTGGATTAAACACTCAATATTAATTCTTATTAACCGTCTCAAATTTTGAGGCGGTTTTTTTGTTGTAATTCCATAAGCTTAATAATGAAAAACCCACAAATCAATTTGCGCTATTGCACGATGTTCTAAAAACATTTCCCCCTTGATGCGGTACAAGCATGACAAAGTTGAATGATACATTTGATTTGATTTGATTCAAAAAATCATAAACGATGAAAAAGTTAGTACTCCTATTGATCGCATGCAGCATGTTTGTACAAACAATATATGCGCAGGTAATTTCTAAAAAATTAGTTGCTCACAGTTATTATGAAAACGGTAGCAAGTTGGATAGCAACCATTATTATTATTCTGGTGCTAGAGCGTCTGTTCATAATTCGCTAGAGTCTTACGCAGATTCCTATTTTCCTGATGGGATTAATAATCAGAATATTTTTTCGGATTCATCAGTAAGATGGGATAACCTTCTCAGCTGGCGACCGACTGAAATAACCAGAAAAGCGTATACTTATGATGCAACGGGAAAACTGACCAGAATGACTGTAACTCGAAGTGATGTCATGCATTATGATATGACTTACGATGCACAGAACAGATTGGAAACAATGACATGGAGTAGTGCATTGGGTGGACCTGTCATACCACGACATAAACACTATTATGAATATAATCTACAAAATAAACTTGTAAAGGATAGTGCTTATGAACTTGTAGCAAACAATCCATTGTACTCTATTTATTATAATTATGATGTGAATGGAAACAAAATAGAACAGAAAGGATATAGTATGAATGCGGGTATTTGGTCTGAATATTACAAGCATGAACTTTTGTATGATGGGTTTAACAGGTTATTGAGAATTATTAGATTTAATACACCATCCGGAGGTCCTATAGAGCCCACTTCGCTTGATACTTTTGGTTATACCGGTAATATTTCATCGGAGTATACTTACATGGCAAATTATTCAAGAGATCCATTCAACACCTATTGGGTTGGTATCAACAGATATGTACGGCATTTAGATTTTAATAATAGAATAGATCAGTATGACATACATCAATGGAACGGAATTAGCTGGGACACTTTAGAGCGTGGGGTTTGTGTGTATGATAATGAAGGACTACTTCAATACATTAACGGTTACCAATATGTAGCAGGCAGCGCATTCGCTCCAAATCCGAATGCAAAACACAACTATTACTATGAAGATATTTTTCCGTTAAAAACAAACGATCTATCGAAAGAGAAAAACAAATTGATTTTATATCCTAATCCCACATCAGACAAATTGTTTATCGAAACAATAGAAGAAGCATCAGATTATTTACTTATAAACATGACTGGGCAAATTGTGCAGAGGGGAAGTGTAAAGTCCAATAAATATATCTCTGTAAAGCAACTGCCAACAGGGTATTATATGATGTCAGTTTTAGTTAATGGCAAACCATCTGTCTCTGCTACCTTTCATAAACAATAGGTACTAAGTGAGTCTCATAATCTATTGTCCGGATTTAGGATGTACATTTTTCTACTATATCATGACAGTTGAATGAAATATTTTTTAAAACTTTATACTGCATCACAAACCTAAAAGTCATGAAACAGTTCTACTCAATTTTTCTAGTCTTCTTCTTTTGTTCAAAAATTGGTTATGGTCAGGAATTAGTGATGGATTGGCAAAGATGTTATGGTGGTACAGACAGGGATAGAGCGTCCACGATCGAGCTTGCGAAAGATGGAGGTTATGCCATTTTAGGTTCTACAATATCTCAAGACGGAGATGTGAAAGGCAATAAGGGTGATTATGATATTTGGCTTGTAAAAACAAATGCTTCGGGTATTGTGCAATGGCAAAATCCTTATGGTGGTACTCAGGACGCACACACAGACGATAAAAAACGTACAAATGATGGAGGCTATATTATTGTCGGTACAACAAAATCAGATGATGGCGAAGTATCAGGAAATAAAGGTGATGCCGATATTTGGGTCGTGAAGGTGGATAGTGCGGGCGGGTTTCAATGGCAATCTTGCTTAGGAGGTACCGGTAAAGATGAAGCAGCTTCTATACTCCCCACAAAAGATGGAGGCTACATTGTACTTGGGTCAGTCGTTTCCAATGATATGAATGTTTCAGGAAATCATGGTAATGGAGATATCTGGGTGGTAAAATTGAATGCTAGTGGCAGCATGCAATGGCAAAAATGTTTAGGTGGTTCAGCGGCAGAAAAAGCTGCTGATGTAGTCATGAGTAATGACGGCAATTACATCATAACGGGCAGTACATTTTCAAGCGATGGCGATGTTTCTGGCAATACGGGCGATTTCGATATATGGGTGGTGGCTATTGATGTAAATGGAAATATTCTTTGGAATAAATCCTATGGGGGTACTAGACTTGATGAAGGAAAGGCTATTTATGCAACAAATGACGGAGGTTCAATAGTGGCAGGATATACCAATTCTAATGATGGAATGATGCAAGGAAATCATGGAATTATCGATTATTGTTTACTCAAACTTGATAAGGATGGAAATCTGGAATGGAAGAAAATATTAGGTGGTTATGAAACAGATCTGGCCAATGATGTTATACAAACAACTAATGGCGATTATATGGTGTGTGGAACAACCTATTCCAATAACGGCGATGTAAACAACAATCGCGGTGCCTACGATTATTGGGTTGTGAGGCTGGATAACACAGGAGCGGTAGAATGGGAAAAATGCTTAGGTGGAAGTTTTGTAGAGAGCGCAACGTCTATCAAGGAGACTATGGACGGTTGCATCATTTTAGGAGAAACGTATTCTGTGGATGGTGATGTTACGAATATGCGTGGAGGCTCTGATAATTGGGTAGTGAAGATGAAATATAGATCACTAACCACAACAGAGTTGACAAATGATAAGTTGATTGTTTATCCTAATCCAGCTCAGAATGTCCTCCATTTTTCTCAACGACATGAATACGCTATAATCTATTCTGTAGACGGAAGAAAGATGATAACAACCGCCAATTCAGACAGAGTAGATGTAACAAAACTGCCTCGTGGTGTTTATTACCTCAAAGCTTTTAATGGTAATGAACAAATTTTAAGTCAATCATTTTTGAAGGAATAGTAAGACTTCTTCAAAACAATTTTTCTAATTGTGGTATCATATACTCGATGCTAAATTGTTTCAATAGTTTTTGTGCATTTTGGAGATAGGAATTTTGTAAATCATCATTATGGAGAAGAGTATGAATAGCATTTGCCATAGCTTCTACATCACCAATTGGCACTAATGTACCGGCTTTACCATCCATTACCAATTCTTTCACACCCGTTGGTGTAGCTGTTGCTACAATGGGTAATCCTAATGCATGCGCTTCTATCAAAACCGTTGGTAACCCTTCATATTTAGAACTAAACAAAAACAGTTTTGCCTGTCTCATCCATTTGTAAGGATTATCCTGATGGT
>CBFGYQ010000223.1:0-4038 GCA_965652995.1 uncultured bacterium | reverse complement strand
CCCGGACCTTTGTATGTATAGCTTCTTATCAGTTGTTCTCGGAAGTAGGTTGGCGTTTCGTTGGTTTGTTTAATAGTTGCATATTCTTTACGAAACCAACTATTGATGTTTTTTGTTTTTTCAGAATAGTTTGTACCAAACTTAGCTTCGTTATAAGCAATACGAGGATAATAATAGATAAAGCAATTGCCGTCTTTCAAAAGCCAATCGCCTTTCTGCATTGTGTACTGTATGCCGTGTAGCACCAAAGGAATGATGTCCAATTTCAATTGTTCAGAAATATAAAATGCTCCTTTGTGAAACCTCTTTACCTTATCATCATACGATCGTTTACCTTCTGGAAACACGACAATAGAATATCCTCTTTCAATCAGATCTCTGAGAGGTTCGATAGAATCTTCAGCTCCATCAGCAACAGGATAATATTCTGCCATCTGTACTACCTTTCCAAAAACAGGAGATTTCCATGTCCATTTATTTGTAAGTAATATCAACTTTGGATGAAGCATTGTTGTGCAAAGTATATCAAGAAAAGATCCATGATTAGCAATATAAACTGCCGGGTTATGGAAATTATTCTGTGCTCTGTTAAACTCTTTTACGTTCAGGTTGCGCATAATGTGCATCAAGCTCCAAGTGTATGCACTCAAAAATTTATGGAAGATGTATTTGCTTTTTTCTTTCCCAAATGGACGAAGTTTGGTAAGGATAAAACCAGCTATTGTAAGAATGATAGAACCCGTTACAAAATAAGAAAATGAAAAAACAGACTTTGCAAAACTCCATAATGTAAAAGGCAAAAACTTTTTATTAGCTCTGTTTTGTATAAACCAATTGAATAAGAAAGGTTGTAGCGTTTGAGAAATAAATAATACACAAAGCAATCCTGTTACGGATATGAAAGCGATAGAGCGAAGTGCCGGATGTTTTGCCAACAGCAACACACCTAATCCGATTATTACCGTAACAACAGATACATAAACGGCAGCTCTCACCGATTTTAATTTGTCGCTTTTGGTCTTGTATTTTTCTACCAATCCATCCATCGTAAAAATGGCGAAATCATCTCCAAGTCCAAATATTAATGATGAGATAATGATATTGACAATATTAAATTTCAAACCTAGCAAAGCCATGATCCCCAATATCCATATCCATGAAATGATCATAGGCAAGAAAGAGATAATTGCTAACTCAAATCTTCCATACCCGATCAATAAGGCGAAGAATACGATTAAAGATGAGTAAACTGCTATCCGATTAAAATCTTTTTGGAGAATATCTACGAGTTGTGTTGCACCTTGTTGTCTATCCGTTACAATGATGTTTTCTTGATTCTCTAATGCTTCGAAAACTTTGGTTCTGTTTTCCGGGGATACTCGTAAAGATGCTACTGCATAATATTGATCATCATTTCTTGCAAAACCACTTGGGAACATTGATTTTAATAATGCCGTTTCTTCTTCATCCAATTTAGAAAAATCAGTTGTAAGCAACTCCTCAAACCCAACGAATGCATCAGGACTAAAACCTGCGTCTGTTGCATGTTGACGAACAGCGTGAATAACTTGTTCCTTTTTTTCTTCTGTCCAAAACTTATTCCATGAATCGATTCTTCTTTCTTGAGTTGCTGTAGAAGGTAGTAATGATGAAGGGTTGGAGCTGCTGCGGATAATTGAATTCTTAGTTAAATTGTCAACTATCAATGAGGTGTTTTCGAGGTTTTGCAATGCTTGCTCTTCATTCGTTCCTTTTGCCATTACATGCACAGCACTTAATGCCATCGCATTTGTTTTGCTGACTTCGTTTTGTGCTTTTTGCAGTTGAGGAGAAAGATAGTTCAGATGCATTAAGTCACTGTCAAACTGTACTTTTTTAGCGAAATGAAATAGTACGGGTGTTAGTAGGATAATACTTATAATAAGCCATTTATTTTTTTCCGGTTGCCATTGCCCGAGCTTGTCAAATATGGTTTCCCTATGCTGTTGATGTGATAGGCTAGATGAAAAGTGGGGAAGAAAAATAAGTGTGCAAAGTGCAGCACCTGCTAAGCTAGCTCCTGCAAATAACCCTAAGTCTTGAAGAATGGGAGTATCAACAAATCTCAATGATAAAAAAGCTGCTATAGTAGTGAAACTTCCTACAGTCAGAGGATGCGACATTTCTGAAACGGTAGTGCGAATGTCTTTGGCATGACGAGCGTGTGATAGGAAGTGAATAGAAAAATCTATCGCTATACCCATTACGAGCGTTCCTGCGCCAAGAGCAATTACAGATACAGCACCTTGAACTATATAAAGAATTGCCAAGCCCATTGCAGCACCATACACTACAGGAATGAAGAGTAACAGCGGTGTTCTTTTCTTTCTGAAAAAATAATAAGTGAGTGCAAGAAGCAAAACCACAGTAACGGATAATGTAACAATCGTATCTGTGCGCAGTTGCGATGCATTACCTGCAGCCACAGCAGCACCTCCAAAATAAGTTACTTCTATACCCGAATGTTTGAGTTTCCATAACTTGATTTGTTTATCTATCTCTTTAAGAAATGTAGCATTTTTTCCTGTTTCAGATGCAGCATATTTTGGCTTAACAAAAAAACTAAGTTGTTTGCCGTCTTTACTAAACAAATAGCCATCATACATTTCATAGCTAGTATCCGTTTGTAGATTGCTCAGTTTTTTTAATGCAAGAGATGATATACCGATAGGGTCTTGTGCAATGAAGTCCTTCATCACAATACCTGCCGGAGAAAGTAAAATTTTTCTGTTTTCGAATAAGCTATTAGCTATCGCACTATCTGTTGTAATGCTGTCAAGCCTAGCGTAGTCACGATCATTTAAGAATAAAGGAAGATTATTTCGGAATAGTTCTAGAATAGCTTCGTCTGTGCCACCACCAACAGGTTGCAGCACTATAGTATCTACATAGTTTTTCTGCTTAGAAATTATTTGAGAGAAACTACTTGCTGCGGATATTAAACTGTCAGCGTCAGTGGCGTTCGAGTCAGTGGAAGAAATTAAAAAAATAAGCTGTTCGCTTGCCTTTGTTTTGCCCACTACATCATTCATTGCTTTAATGGCTTTGCTGTCGGGCAGCATCTCACTTACATCCTGTTTCAGTTTTATTTGAAAAGCCAAAGCAATCCAAATGAAAAAGCTGATTAGAAACAAACACCAAAAAAGCAATTTGCGTTTTTGCAAATAATCATAAATATGTGCAAACAGGTCAAGCATGAAAGAGGGGTAGTGTGTGTTTATTCAAAATCTTTGTAGAGCAGGTATTTTTTTCTGATCTTTTTAAATGCTTCAATATCTTCTTCCCAAGAAGAGCGAATTGTACGTTCATCTAATCCTGAAATAATTTGTTGACGCAATTTTTTTGTGCCGGCTAATTTTTCAAAAAAGTTATTGAAGAATTTTTCTTTTACTGGATAAGCATTGTAGGCATCTATCAAATAGGAAAGTCTGAGAGAATCTTTAGGAGCAATAATTTTTGTGATCAGTTCGCTTTGTAAATTTTCGCCATAGCATTTTTTGCCTTCGAACAGTGGCTTGCTCGCACCCTGTGTACTCTTTGGTACGAAGGAATAAGAATATTTAGCAGATAGCTCAGGGTTTCCCCATTGTTGAAAAGGTTTTTCTGTACCGCGCCCAACACTTATGACCGTTCCCTCAAAAAAACAAAGAGAAGGGTATAGATAGATCGCGTTCATTTCTTTAAGATTAGGAGAGGGTGGTACGGGTAGCTTGTAAAGAGTTGTATGGTCGTAATGTTTGCAAACAATAATTTTCAGAGATAATTTATCTGCTTTGTCTATCCATTTTTCTCCTTTCAGCATTGTAGCATATTCACCGATCGTCATTCCATATACCACAGGGATTTCCTGCATTCCTACAAATGACCGTTGATCTTTTTCTAAAGTGGGTCCATCTACATAGTGGCCGTTAGGGTTAGGTCTATCAAGCACTATTAATTCTTTATTATTTTCAGCACAAGCTTCCATTATATATTCCAATGTAGAAATGTAGGTGTAGA
>CBFGYQ010000222.1:0-4042 GCA_965652995.1 uncultured bacterium | reverse complement strand
GTTGTAGTGGTAGGCAATGCAATCGAGAAGGACATTTCTCTAATAAAAGAACTAGCAACTGCCACTAAAGAGGCAGTGGTAAGGTAAATTTTATTTGTGTATATAAATCATTCCAATTACCTTTGCAATCCTTTTAAAAATTTAGCTTTAGCTGTTTAAAGAATAAAATAATGAAACGTACATTTCAACCTAGTCGTCGTCGTCGTGCAAACGTTCATGGATTTCGCAAACGTATGGAAACTGCCAACGGGCGTAAAGTATTGGCATCTCGCCGTGCAAAAGGTCGTCACAAGTTAACGATATCAGACGAACGTCGCCTTAAATAAGAACACTTAAAATCCTCTTGGCAAGATGCAGAGGAATAAAAATATAGTAGCTACAACTCGTTTCACCTTTAAAGAAGGCGAACGATTAAAGCGAAAAAAGCATATTGATACGCTTTTCTCCCAAGGGAAAGCGTATTCTGTTTTCCCTATCATCATTAAGTATTTATTGGTTGATGAGGGTGACACTGAGACTTCTGTTAAAGCAGGATTTTCTGTTTCGAAAAAGAAGTTCAAACATGCCGTAAAGCGAAACAGAGTGAAAAGACTAATGAGGGAAGCATGGCGTTTGCAGAAACATCAACTCAATAATATTCCAAGCGGAAAACAATTGCACCTGTTTTTTATATATACAGACAACAAAATCACGGAATTTCAAAATGTGAAAGAAGCTGTTTTAAAATGTATTGAAAAACTCCAAATTTTTTCAGCCGACTATGCGAAACATACTCTCTAAAATATTTATCGGAATTGTTCGCTTTTACCAAGCGTTCATTTCACCTCTGTTTGGAGCTAAATGTAGATTTACCCCGACCTGCTCTGCTTATGGTATTGAAGCAATTCAAAAACATGGACCATGGAAAGGTTTAAAACTCACGTTGAAACGATTTTCATCTTGCCACCCTTGGGGAGGAAGTGGTTATGATCCGGTGCCGTAATGTAACTTTTGATAAGGCTCAGAAATTAAACTTTAACACCACCGCGAAATTCGTTCGTCTGTATTTATACTCATAGTCATCTTTGAAATTTGTCCCTACGATCATTCCGGCTGAAATATTGTTGAACGCAGGGAAATTTAATCCTAACATAAATATTGGAGGACCGTACGTTTTACCTTGCTTCGATAAAAACTGCATACCTACTATTGCATCTACTTTTTGAGCTATTCGTCCATTTATCACCTTCGCACCCCCTATTGACAATCCAATATTTGACAGTGCCATAACACTATCATTTCTCACACTTGCACTTGTAGATGCAATCAATCCTATGAAACCTCTACTTTCTTTATAGCCTTGCATACTACTATAATCTCTACCATCAAGAATGTAGTAATACCCCGCTTCAAGATATCCGGCAACAGGCAAAAAAGTTCCTACGCTCGCACCAAAAGACAGTGATGTAAACACTTTTTTTCTGAACAGAAAACTGTTACTGACCTGCTTTTCTATCTTCACTTCTTTTTCAAGAATCAATCGATTGTTTTCTACAAGTTTGGGCAAGTCATTAATATCTTTCAAGCTTATAGTGTATAGAACGCAGTATGGTGTGTTCCCCCATTCACCATTTTGCTTTTCTTTTCGTTGTACTATTTGCAGTGTATCATAAGTTGTTTTTAGAGCAACATATTCCCCATCGTGAAAAACCATATCTTTTCCCATTTCTTTTTCTTTCAAATTAAATGTTGCCGTATTGCCGTCAGGGAATAAAACTATCCGCAAATTCTTTTGCGTATAAGGATTTTGCAAAGTGTTATGTAGCCCTTTTATGTGTTTTGCCGCTTGTGAAAGAACCTTCTGGAAATCACCTTTGTTATAGTCTTTTCTAAAATCAACTCCGACCCAGTATGTCGCATCGTTTTCCAGGCTACCAACAAAGTTGTAATCTTTCTCAAATTCAATTCTTAGAAAGTCTACTTCTTTACCTTTTTCTTCTTTTTGCGCATAAGATTTTAAACAGGAGAACAAAACAGCTGTTAGTATCAATAATTTCTTTCGCATAGTCTATTTCGCAAATGGTTTAAAAATATCTGTGAGTTTTTGTGAAGACAATTGATCTGCAGCAGCAAATCTTGAATCAAGCAGTTTGTCAACAAAATTTGGTTTAGTGTATTGTACATTCCCGCTTTCAATATCTGCGAGATGAATAACCTTTACCACAGTAGGTTTAGCATTCTCAACCAGTTTCGTAGGTATTGTAACTTCTTCCTCTTTCTTAGTTATTTCTTCTTGATTGGATACGATGGTTTCTTTACTATTCGCATTTATGACTTGCCGATATTTATTTGAAGAAGTGTTCTGTTTTTCGAGTTGTTGGTTTGAGGCGACTTTTTGATTATTCATTTGTGATGGCTGTACCTGTGCTATTTCAGTTTTCTTTTCAACAAACACAGTATCAACTACTATTTTTTGTTTTACAGTTTCTTGTTTCACCACTACTTCATTCACTTGTTTTTTATTGAAGAGAAATAGAAATGTAGTGAGTAATATACCCGTCAAAGCTGCCGCAGCATGAGTTATCCAAGGAGCAAAAACAATGTGTTTGTGTTGTTTCTTATTGACCTTATTCCAGATCTTTTCCTTATCAAATTCGTAATTGCTGCTAGCTATTTCTTGTTCATCATCAAGCACCGACTTCCAGTTTTCTTCTAGATTTTTCATTGCTATCTTTTAATAATTTTTTGTAATGCTTTTCTTGCTTTGAATAATTGACTTCGTGATGTTTCCTCGGTAATGTTCAGTTTTGTTGCGATTTCGATGTGTGTAAATCCTTCTATTGCGAAAAGATTGAAAACCATTCTATATCCGTCCGGCAAACTCCGTATTGTCTTAATGATCTCATCATGCGACATCTTTGTTTCTGCATAATTTTCATCATTTTGTTTTGTCGCTCTACCTTCTGTAAGTTCGTCCCAGTGCAGATTTCGCTTTCGCAAATGACTGATGCTTTCATTGACTGCTATTCGTTTGAGCCATCCATAAAAACTGCCTTCACCTCTATATTCAAATCCATTTATTTTATCAAAGCATTTCACAAATACATCTGCCGTTACTTCTTCTGTTGCCATTTCATCATCTATATAGCGCAACACGGTCAGGAATATTTTTTTCACATAACACTCATACAAACTTCTCTGGGCAGAAGCATCTTTCTTCTTGCAGCGTTGGATGAGTAATTGTTCGTGCATTAATATCTTTCTATGTATAGGGCTTTAAAATAAAAAACGCAGAAAGAATATCCTGCGTTGCTTGTAGTGAAAAATATTTTTGAGGTTTATTCTTTCTTTTTTTCTGATGTCTTCATTTGTATCACATCTACCAAGAATGAGAACCCCATAGAGAAATAAATATAGCCTTTCGGAATTTTTATTTCAAACCCTTCTGCTATCAACGTGAAGCCTATCAACATCAAAAAACAAAGTGCCAATACTTTGAAAGATGGGTGTTTGCTGATGAACTCACTTATCGGTTTGGACGCAAGAAGCATGATGACAACCGTAACGATCACCGCCGTGTACATGATCCACAATTCATTCACCATACCGACTGCCGTAATGATACTATCAATAGAAAACACTAGATCAAGAATGATGATCTCACCCAGAAACTTTCCGAATGTTCCTGTCTTCATGTTTTTAGGGTCGTCGGGATCGGGCTGTTCTGTTTTATGATAGATCTCTTTCGTGGCTTTGTATAAAAGAAACAATCCTCCGGCTATCAATATCAGTTCTTTCCCGGTAAAAGACATTTCTAATATCTGAAACAAAGGTTTATCCAACTTCAAAATCCAGGAGATGACAGCGAGCAAGATCAACCGCATGACCATTGCCAAACCGATCCCCCAATAGCGTAGTTTGTTGCGTTGTTCAGGAGGTAATTTGTCAGCAAGAATAGAAATGAAGATCACATTGTCTATGCCTAGAACAACTTCTAAAGCAATTAATGTAAAAAGTGCGATGATGGTTTCTGTCATGAATTATTGTTTACGGAAATTGTATT
>CBFGYQ010000221.1:0-4044 GCA_965652995.1 uncultured bacterium | reverse complement strand
ATTCGCTCCCTTTGATAAAGATGGCGGTAATTATCAATCTGAAATTCTAATTCTTTCAACGGGAATCTTTTAAATATCTCATCTCGATATACTATAAAACAAGCGTTCGACTTTTTAGATTTTTTATTGCATTGGATAATAGTTGGGAAATCTTCAAGCAACTGACATTCATATTTGAAAACCGATGAATCTTCTTTTAAATAGTATATTTTGGGATCCATTCTACCAGGGTATACGGTGGTAACAACTAAGCTATCTCCATAATAATTATAGTGTTCAATTTTACTTTCATAAACAAGATGAACATTCTCAACAAATTTCCAAATACCTATTTTCTTGTCATCTTTATATTGCCCGTAACAGTATCTTGGCACATAATTCCCCTTATTTAGGACATCCGGTATCATTACTTCATTATAAAGTATGATGTATTCAATCCAATATCCTTGCTTCTTGCTTAAGTTATCAATACAATTTATTGTATCTGGAAAATCTTTAGGTAAAAAGTGTATAAGTTCCCTATCAAACGTCTCACAGTTTTGTGCGTACCCATCAAATGAAATCAAAAACAAAACGGCAAAAAAGATTTGCTTCATTTCAATGACATTTAAAATGCTCAAAAGGCTCATGACAGGAATTGCATTTGTATAAGGATTTGCAGGAGGTAGCACCAAACTGGCTGCTTAAGAATGTATCTTCCGAACCGCATCTGGGACAGGGAACTACATCTTCATCAAACAACTTTACTTCATCAGTTGATTTTCTTTTGGGTGGCGCGATTCCGTATTCTTTCAACTTTATTTTTCCTTCTTCGCTCATCCAGTCTGTAGTCCATGCAGGGCTTAGTTGGTTTTCGATGTTGATGTTCTTTATTCCATTGCTCAGCAACACCATCCTTATATTCATAGCTATCACATCCATTGCCGGACAACCGCTGTAGGTAGGTGTTATGGTTATAGTAACCATATCATCAAGAATAGCCACATCTCTTACTATTCCCAGATCAAGAATAGAAAGCACAGGCACTTCCGGATCGGAAACACCTACTAATAAATTATAAATATCGTTTACTGATAATTTCACGTTGTGGTCCCGTAGGGACTCGAACCCTAGACCCGCTGATTAAGAGTCAGCTGCTCTACCAACTGAGCTACGAAACCTATTGATAATAACTAAAGATACTGATTTGTGCGTAGTGCGGGCAATCAATTCTCAACAGTACTTCTCTCGTACAAAGATTTTTTATTAGCCTCACGCAACTCAGCATTTTCCTTTGCAGCTTTTACAAATGCTACAAATAATGGATGCGGATTTTCTACAGTGCTTTTATATTCAGGGTGAAATTGCACCGCCACAAAATAAGGATGGTCTTTCACTTCCATAATTTCCACCAAACCTGTTTTAGGATTTTTGCCCACAGGTGTCATTCCTGCTTTTTCGAATGCTTCTAAATACTCATTATTAAATTCATAACGATGGCGATGACGCTCATTGATATTAGTAGTACCGTAAATGGAAGCGGTTCTCGAACCAGCTTGTAATTCACATTCATAAGTTCCCAAGCGCATGGTGCCACCCATTTGTGTGATATTTTTTTGTTCTTCCATCATCGCTATCACTGCTTCGTTCGTATCATTATTCATTTCTGTAGAATGTGCATGTTTCATGCCCAACACATTTCTTGCGAACTCTACACAAGCCATTTGCATACCCAGACAAATACCGAAGAAAGGAACATTATTCTCACGCGCATATCGTATAGCATCTATCTTTCCTTCTATGCCCCGACTACCGAAACCGGGTGCCACTAACACCGCATCCAGTTGTTCCATCTTCTCGGCAGCATTTTCTTCTGTAAGATATTCGGAATGAATGTTACGCACTTCCACTTTGCATTCATTCATTGCGCCGGCGTGTATCAAGGCTTCGAGGATAGATTTGTAAGCATCTTGCAGTTCAACATATTTTCCTATCAAACCGATCACCACTTTAGATTTTGGATAACGGAGCTTGTTCAAAAACTCTTTCCACTTTAGTAGGTCTGGTTCAATCCCCATTTCCAAACCCAGCTTTTTTAAACAGATTTCATCCAGTTTTTCACGCATCATTTCTAAAGGCACACCATAAATAGTGTCTGCATCCAACGCTTCTATTACCGCATCTTGTGTTACGTTACAAAAGAGCGCGATCTTCCTTTTCAGTTCTTTATATAGCGGTTCCTCAGTACGACAAACTAATACATCAGGGTTCAAACCATTCTCACTCATCATCTTTACAGAGTGTTGTGTAGGTTTGGTTTTTAATTCTTTCGCTGCTTTTAGATAAGGAATTAATGTAAGATGAATTACAATACAATTATCATCTCCTAGTTCCCATTTCAACTGACGAACTGCTTCTATGTAAGGTAGAGATTCGATGTCACCAACAGTACCGCCAAGCTCAGTTATCACAATATCGTATTGATTATTCTGCCCAAGCAAAGTCATTCTACGCTTTATCTCATCGGTGATGTGCGGGATTACCTGAACTGTTTTTCCAAGATATGCTCCTTCTCTTTCTTTATTGATAACATGCTGATAAATACGCCCTGTAGTAACGTTGTTGGCTTGTGAAGTATGTGTATTTAAAAAGCGCTCATAGTGACCAAGATCCAAATCAGTTTCAGCACCATCTTCAGTTACATAACACTCACCATGTTCATACGGATTAAGCGTACCGGGATCAACATTAATATAAGGATCAAATTTTTGGATGGTAGTCCGAAAGCCTCTTGCCTGTAGCAATTTAGCCAACGATGCTGCAATAATACCTTTACCTAAAGAAGATGTAACACCACCGGTTACAAAAATATACTTGCTCATAACACGCCTGTTTTTGAAGACCGGGTGTGCAGCTTTTGTTGCAATAAAAATTATTTGAATTTATTTAGCTGTAGCGGTCGTGCAAAGATAGAATTAATGACACAATTACTCAAAGAGAAATTTTGACCTTTTATTTTTTCTTTCTCGTTATCTTATTAATCCGAAGAGAATATAAGCTATAATGGCGACTAACTTACTTACAATAAGATTAATGCAAAACGATAGATGAGGTCATTTACAAAAAATCACGCTATGCATTTCTACACAGCGTGATTTATGATATTGAATATAGTATAATATTACTCTTTACTCACTCTGATAATGTGAGTCTGATTTGCATCGGAGTATTTAATTAAATAAATACCATTAGCCAACCCATTTATATTCATTATCTCTACATTGTCAGTCATATTCACAGTTCTGATCAGTTTACCAGTTACATCAGTCAGTTGTATTTTTGCATCGCTTCCTACTGTTCCATTTACTTTCACTGTAAGGTTGCTGGATACTGGATTCGGAAAAGCTTCCACCTCAAAACCTGTAGATTTCACAACTGCCGAAACAACTTCAGAATAACTAACTATTCCATTAACATCTATCATACGTAAACGGTAGTAGTTGATTCCTTTTACAGCCTTGTTGTCCAAATATGTATAATCGCCTGGTTTTCCTTTTGCATTTTCTTCATATATCCTGTTGAAATTTTTTCCATCTATACTTCTTTCTAATTCAAAACGACCACTACCCTCTTCGGATACTGTAATCCATTCTACACGATTAGCTGCGCCAACATTTGTAGCAGTAATGTTTTTCAACTTAATAACTAATGGTGCATTTCCTGAATGTATATAAAAGCCGGAAAATCCTGTCGTTTGGAAATTTACCCAATTGACACCATTGATTGATCCATTACCAGTTTGAGAAATATGGGTATTAGTTCCACCGGTAGGGTTGTATGCTGCTGCGCACGCAGTAGTTGATTGTTTAGTAATGTTCAGACCGGCGAGAGTGGCTGTAGGTTCTACACCTTGTAATGTTCCTAATTCAGACGCAAGAAAGAAAAGCTGAACATCTACTGCTGTAGATACTGAACTAGTAATTGAAAAGTTTCTATCCAAGTAAGATTGACCATTTGCTGACCGCACACTTCCCGTATTAACATATTGACCGGGAGTGTACGAAC
>CBFGYQ010000220.1:0-4045 GCA_965652995.1 uncultured bacterium | reverse complement strand
ATTGCAAAAACTGGGTGTGCAAGACAGCAAAGAAAATATGAACCGTATCATCTCAAAAGCATTGCCTTACTTAGATCATGAAATAAAAAATGATTACGACAATCTTGTAAAAAGCAAAGCAAAATTGGAAACACAACAAATTAGTTATACGCAAGTACAATATCTCTATATGCGTAGTTTTTTGAAGCAAGCAATTGATGGAAGCAATAAAAAAGCTTATGACTATTATTTCTCACAAGCCAATAAATACTGGTCGCAATTCAACCCGATAGCGAAAGGCATGATAGGATTGGCATTACATCGTGGAGGAAATACTACAACACCAATAGCAATCATTCAGTCACTACGTGAGACATCTATAAAAAAAGAAGAGATGGGTATGTATTGGGTGGAAAGAGGCTATGGCTACTGGTGGTACGAAGCTCCGATAGAAACACAATCGTTGATGATTGAATGTTTTAATGAAGTAGATAAAGATGTGGCGACGATCGATAAAATGAAAATATGGTTACTTAAAAACAAACAAACAAATAATTGGGAAACTACTAAAGCTACGGCTGATGCGTGTTACGCCATGCTCCTTACCGGAACAGACTGGTTGCAAAACACTCCGAAAGTTACTATTCAGTTGGGTGATAAGACTGTAAAAAGTGAAGAACAAAAAACAAGTGCAGGAACAGGATATTTCAAAATGCGCTACAATGGTGAAGAAATGAAATCGAATATGGGCAACATCAAATTGACTGTAAGTGATAACCCTTCAGCTACATCATGGGGCGCAGTTTATTGGCAGTATTTTGAAAACCTAGACAAGATTACAACTGCGAAAACACCATTAGAAATTAAGAAACAACTTTTCATAGAACGCAATACAACTCGTGGCCCTGAATTGATACCGATAACAGAAAACAATGTGCTGAAAGTGGGTGATAAAGTGAAAGCAAGAATTGAAATAATTGTGGATAGAGATATGGAATATGTACACTTGAAAGACATGAGGGCATCTTGTTTTGAACCGACGAATGTGATGAGTAGCTATAAATATCAAAACGGTTTAGGGTACTATGAAAGCACGAAAGATGTAAGTACCAATTTCTTCTTCGACCATCTTCGTAAAGGAAAATATGTGTTTGAATACCCAATGTTTGTGCAGCAAAAAGGAAATTTTTCTAACGGTATTGCTACTATTAAATGTATGTATGCTCCGGAGTTTTCAAGTCATAGTGAAGGTATGAGAGTTATGGTGAAGTAGGTTTTCACACAGAGCTAAAGGAGTTTAAGAGGCACAGGAAATGAAAAAGATTCTTGTGCCTCTTTTTCATTCCATTATTAAATCAAAAAAAAACAATTTTTGTTTCTAAATGTTTATCGTAATATTGCAATATTAAAATATGGAAATGGGCGCAACCAAAACCGAGCATTTTACCACTAAACAAAATACAATCGCAACACTGACTAAAGCATTAGGGCATCCTGCGCGAGTGGCGATCATAGAGTATTTGATGAAGGTAAATACTTGTATCTGTGGTGATATTGTAAATGAACTACCGCTTGCACAGGCTACAGTTTCACAACATCTAAAAGAGTTGAAAAATGCTGGCTTGATAAAGGGCGAAGTGGAAGGAAACGCTATTTGCTATTGCATAGATGAAAAAGCAATTGAAAAATTGCAAACTTATTTTGGCAATATTTCAACCAAACTTCAGACCAAGAAAAATAAATGCTGTTAAATCAAAAAAGAAAAAAATGAAATTATCACAAGTAAAAGCATTACTACCAACGTTAGAAAATATTTCTTTCAAGTTAGAAAATGGAAGTTTTGTTCCTGAGCATTTTCATGTTACGGAGATCGGAATGATCACAAAGCAATTCATTGATTGCGGTGGAACTATTCGAAATGAACAAACAATAAATTTCCAATTGTGGAATGCTAATGACTATGAACATCGGTTGAAACCCGCGAAACTGCTACATATCATCGAACTTTCTGAAAAACAGCTAGGCATAGAAGACGGAGAGATTGAAGTCGAATATCAAAACGACACCATCGGCAAGTACGCACTTGCATTTGATGGGAAACATTTCATTCTTCAAAATAAAACAACAGCTTGTTTGGCTAGTGATAAATGTGGCATTCCGCAAGAAAAACAGAAAATAAAATTATCAGAACTACAAATCATACAAAATTCTTGCTCCCCTGGCTCAGGCTGCTGTTAAGTATGAAAAGGTTTTTTATTAAATACAGAAAGCCAATTATCATCACAGTTTCCATAACGATACTACAACTGATTTGGGGATTCGATCCGAAGTTCTGCATCATTAATATTATTTGGCTATTCGTTTAAGCGATGAAAAAGAAAAAAATACTAGTGCTTTGTACAGGTAATAGTTGTAGAAGTCAAATAGCTGAAGGTTATTTAAGGCATTTTGCTAAAGAGAAAGCAGAAATTTATAGTGCAGGAGTAGAAACGCATGGCGTTAATCCCAAAGCAATTGCTATCATGATGGAAGACAGCATTGACATTTCCAATCATACATCTAACAACATCGAAGAATATAGAAACATAGACTTTGATTTTGTGATAACTGTCTGCGATAATGCAAAGGAGCGTTGCCCTGTTTTTCCATCAATAGCTAAGAGATACCATCACAATTTCGACGACCCTTCAAAAACAACTGGTACAGATGAAGAAATCGAAAACCAGTTTAGGAAAGTGCGAGAAGAAATAAAAGAGTATTGCAAAAAACTTATTGCTGAAATACTCTAATCACTCCTCATCATCGCCAACTGAAACCACCACACCCTTCGTTTCCTTTGCATCCAAATTTACTTTTGGTGGTTTCGTTCCGAACTTCCAAGTATTGTTATCAGGTGTGCGGTCGATAAGTTTACAATAAGGATCTATACCTGCACTAACCGGCTTTTCGTTCACAATGAACTCGAATGTTTTTTCAGGTTTGTCCATTTTGATGCGTTGTAAAATGAGCTCCTTTTCTTGGTGTTTATCATTTACATTTTCATCAGCAAAAATCCCAACATCTATGTAATCTGCTACGGGCACTTTGGCTTGCTTACCTATGCTATCCGAACGGAATTTTGCAGACCCAACCGTTAGCCTCACTTTATATTTTCCATCAGGCATTTTTTCTGTTGAAAGATCTTTTACATAATTTTCGTAAATCGTGATCGTCTCAAAAGCATCTTTGATGAAATACTGCAAGCTATCCGGTGTAGCAGCTTTGATGTACTTAACAAACTCAATTGAGTTGGTATAAGGAGGCTCTTGAAAAGCAACTTTCTGAATGTATTGTCGCAGTGCATTGTTGAGTACATCTTCCCCTAAATAATCACGAAGTGCATACATGATAACGCTGCCCTTGTTGTAGTGAATATAGCCTTGATTTTCACAGAGCATCAACGGTACTTCTTTCTTATTTTCAAAGGTTCTTCCTTTTAGATAGTCATCCATTTCATACTTCAAGAATTTCTTCATCGCTTGCTTACCATATTCTTTTTCCATCACCATCAACGCACTGTACTGGCTCATAGTCTCAGACATCAAAACGCTTCCTTGTACATCACCACCGATGACTTGATGCGCCCACCATTGATGCGCTACTTCATGCGCTGTAACATAAAAAGGAACATCTATTTTTTCAGGATCATCATCCAACTTTGCAATGAAACCAATGCTCTCAGAAAAAGGAATAGTATTGGGGAATGATTGCGCAAAGCTTGCATAGCGAGGAAACTCGATGATACGCACTTGACGATGTTGATAAGGACTAAAATTGGTACTGAAATATTCCAATGATTTCTTGACACTCTTCACCATTCTATCCACGTTGTATTCATGTCCTTTGTTGTAGTAAATTTCAATATTCACATTCTTCCAACTGTCTCTTTTCACTTCATAATTTGCGCTTAGGAAAGAATAAAAATTCAGTATCGGGCTGTCCATTTTGTAATAGAAATACCTTCTTCCTTTTTCTTTCCATTCTTTTTGTAAATATCCTGGAGCTATAGCAATTTGATCTTCGCCCA
>CBFGYQ010000219.1:0-4051 GCA_965652995.1 uncultured bacterium | reverse complement strand
ATCAAGGCTATGAGTAAGGTCAGTATTGACAAATAGTTTTTCATCACAAAAGAATTTGGTTTGATAGATAAAAAACTGAGCCAAGCATCTAGGACTTCTACAAATCCTTTAAACAGAGTCACTTAGTAATGAGGAATTATTTCCCATCCAGTATCACGGGCGTATTCTTATTCCCCATCATGATGATCTTTGCATTGTCAGAAGCTGCGAGGTCTTTGATGGCTTTTATCTGCTCGTATTGCAATTGTTTTTCGGTAAGGCTTTCGTTGATTATGCGCTGATAGTCGGCTAACCCGCGCGCCTCCACGCGTTTACGTTCTGCCTCCTGGCTTTCTTTCTGCAATACAAATTCCATTTTCTGTGCCTCTTGTTCCGCATTGATCTTGGCTTCTATCGCATTTTTTACAGAGGTAGGAAGGGCGATGTTTCGCACCAGCAAATTCTCCAGAAACAGCCCGCGCTTTTTCAATTCTCTGTCTATGCTTTTAAAGATACGGTCTTGAAATTCGTCCCTGCGTTTGGAATACAGCGCAACGGCATCATAATACACCGCGTTATCCCGGATGTGTGTACGCGTAATCGGGCGCACGATCTTGTCGTTATAATCCAATCCCATTTCCTGTATCATCCGGGGCGCTTCATCAGCAATGACACGGTACAGCACCGTGATGTCGATCATCACTTCCAGCCCGTCCGATGTGAGTACTTTCATAGCATCATCGCGTTGCATACTTCCTTCGTCATGCAACCCGCTCATAGTATAATTTTGCGTGCGAACGTCCACTTCAACAATGTCTAAAAGCGGATTGATAAAATGAAGTCCGCTCGGCAATACATCTTTCTGCACTCTACCGAATAATTTTTTTACACCGATATAACCAGCATCTATTTGTACAACGCATGAAGTCAACGCGCCGATCAATAACAGGACAAGGCCAAATATTCTAATAGGTTTTGCAAATGGGAATGGTTTGCCTTGTAAGGTGCGCGGTATAAACAATGATGCAAGGAGAATGATAATCCCGAAAACGATAAAAGCCATAAGGTGAAATTTTAACGTCTTTAAGATACGGAATTTCAATTTTATTAAATCGAAAGAAACAAGTCGTACAAAAACTCAAAATAAAATACATTCGCAACCTCAAAAAACTTAGAAGAACATCATGTTGGAATTTGCACAGAGCGTTGCCTTGAAACTTGGACTGGCAGAAAAGAATGTAACTGCGGTTTTAGAATTATTTAATGAAGGGGCTACTATTCCCTTTATCGCGCGTTACCGGAAAGACAGAACAGGAGCAATGGATGAGGTGCAAATACAGCAAGTGCAGGACGAAGCAAAATTTCAAAAAGAATTTTCTGAAAGAAAAGCATTTATTGAAAAGACGATTACCGAGCAAGAAAAAATGACGGAAGACTTGCAAATAAAAATAAATGCTGCAACTACTATCAATGAGTTGGAAGATATTTACCTGCCTTACAAACCCAAACGCAAAACCAAAGCACAAACTGCACGTGAAAACGGTCTGGAGCCTTTAGCAAATTTATTGTTGGAGCAAGGTGCGATAATTCCTTTGGACGAAGCAACCCCGTTCATAACAGAAAATGTAAAAACTGCCGAAGAAGCTTTGCAGGGCGCGCGAGATATCATTTCCGAAACGGTGAATGAAGATGCGGATGTGCGTGCAAAAATGCGTAAGCTGTTTGAAGACACGGCAACCGTACAAAGCAAAGTATTAAGCGACAAAGAAACAGAAGGTGCGAAGTACAAAGACTATTTTGAATTTTCTGAACCGGTGTCTAAGATCCCATCGCACCGAATGCTTGCCATCATGCGTGGATTTATGGAAGGCATATTGCGCATGAGTATTTCGCCGAATGAAGAAGATGCATTGCTGCGAATAGAAAAACAATTTATAAAAGCGAATAATGAAGCAGCAGAACAGGTGAAGAGAGCGATTAAAGATGCGTATCGTCGTTTGCTACAACCAAGTTTGGAAAGTGAATTTCGTATGGCATTGAAAGTGAAAGCAGATGAGGAAGCTATCAATGTATTTGCTGAAAACCTGCGCCAGTTATTGCTTTCGTCGCCTCTTGGAGGTAAACGAACCTTAGCCATTGACCCGGGTTACCGCACCGGTTGTAAAGTAGTTTGCCTGGATGAGAAGGGAGAATTGAAGAAAACAGATTTGATCTTCATCCACGAAAAAAATCAGAAACTCACTGATGCGGAACATAAAGTTCGTTCGCTAGTACAGGAATACAAAATCCAGGCTATCGCAGTTGGAGACGGTACGGCTGGTCGAGAGACAGAGCAGTTCGTGAAAAAACTACAACTCAATCTGCCTATTTTTTTGGTGAATGAAGATGGTGCTTCGGTGTATTCTGCTTCTGAAACAGCGCGTGAAGAATTCCCCGATCAAGATGTGACAGTGCGTGGTGCTGTGAGCATCGGTCGTCGCTTGATGGATCCGCTGGCGGAGTTGGTAAAAATCGATCCGAAAAGTATCGGAGTTGGGCAGTATCAACATGATGTAAATCAAGTGCGGTTGAAAGAACGATTGGATCAAACCGTGGTAAGTTGTGTGAATGCTGTGGGTGTCAACCTCAATACTTCCAGCAAACATTTGTTGAGTTATGTAAGTGGTATCGGTCCGTCTATCGCAGATAATATTGTAAAACATCGCAGCGAGATCGGTGGTTTTAAAAGCAGAAAACAATTGCTGGAAGTGCCACGTCTTGGAAATAAAGCATTCGAGCAATGTGCAGGTTTTCTTCGGGTGAAAAATGGTGACAATCCTTTAGATACAAGTGCTGTACATCCTGAAGCGTATGAAGTTGTTTTACAAATCGCGAATGATTTGAATGTTGATGTCGCAACGCTAATCGGCAATGAACAACTCACTAAAAACATCACTGCTAAGAAATACGTTACAGAAACAATCGGTATTCATACTATTGAAGACATCATCAAAGAACTCAACAAACCCGGTCTTGACCCACGCAGCGAAGCAGAAGCATTTGAGTTTGCGAATATTTATAGCATAGATGATGTGTATGTGGGAATGATCGTTCCGGGTGTGGTCACCAATATCACACGCTTTGGAGCTTTTGTAGACATTGGTGTAAAACAAGACGGTTTGGTACATGTTTCTGAGATTTCCCATACCTACATCACCGACCCGAACGAAGCACTAAAACTTAATCAAAAAGTACAAGTGAAAGTGTTGGAAGTAGATGCAGCTCGTAAGCGTATTGCACTTTCCATCAAACAAACGATGGAAGCAACGGCGCGGAAAACAAGTTTCAAAAACAACCGCCGTGAACCGCCCAAAGAAAAAGCATCATCCGGTAATATGAATGATGCGTTGAGTTTGTTGAAGCAGAAATTTGGGAAGTAGGGTTTTAAACATCAATTGTGGATATAAACATGAAAGAAATAGCGATACTAAATTCTTATATAGACTTCTTCAAAAAAGCACCATTTTTGACCACATTACCGTGTTTAATAACATACTACTCGTGTCATTGCAGCAATGAAATTTATTCAGTAATTGATTAGAGTCAGCTGCAATCTCATGAAAATTCAGACTGACACCGTGAAACTTATTAACCTGTCAACTTTATTAACTTTTTCCATACATGAAGAGATGGTAAAGAATTTGACAAGCTTAGAAGTCATCCCTACTTTTGCCACTCCAAAAACAAATCACATTTCACTAAATCTCAAGCAGCTGTGAATAGTACATTACATTTATTTCGTAAGACCGCTTTTGTGGAGGGGATCTCTTATTTATTATTGCTATTTATAGCTATGCCACTAAAATATTTGTTCGATTACCCTTTGATGGTAAAATATACAGGTTGGGTACATGGTGTATTATTTATGGCTTATGCTATTCTCTTGGTCGCTTGTTGGGTAAAATATGGATGGTCATTTAAGAGAGTAGTATTTTTCTTTATTGCGTCTTTATTGCCGTTTGTTCCATTTATAGTAGATAAACAGTTGAAGAAGGAAGAGGTATATTCTTAATAAAGCAAAAAAAATCCCGCT
>CBFGYQ010000218.1:0-4058 GCA_965652995.1 uncultured bacterium | reverse complement strand
AATATTCAGAACGCAAAAGGCATTCACTCAAGAGTGGAGAATGTGGATGGAGATTTTGACTTTGCTGTATCAAGAGCCGTAGCACCGCTTGGCGAACTTTGGAAATGGATAAAGCCTGCTATTCGCAAAGGCAGAAAAAGTGATGAATTTGCTAACGGTCTCTTGTGTTTAAAAGGCGTCGACTTAAAAGAAGAAATTGCAACATCCGGTCTGCGACCTCATTTATTTCCTGTATATGATACTTTCCCTGAAGAAAGCTTTAAAGAGAAGTATATCGTTTATGTGCCCAGATGAGAACACACACCCTATTATAAATCCATTTTAAGAATGTGTATTTTTTTCTCAATAAAATCAATCGTCACTATCTTAAATTTCTCAAACAGATTATTTCCTACAAAACCTACAGCATCCTGGCGGGCAAAATATCCCTGCATAGGCTGTATAATAAGAAATGG
This sequence comes from uncultured bacterium, assembly GCA_965652995.1. Lineage (GTDB taxonomy): Bacteria > Bacteroidota > Bacteroidia > Chitinophagales > Chitinophagaceae > JAFIGV01. Next base: position 3,603 of record CBFGYQ010000218.1, on the reverse strand, counting down.
TTCTTTTATTTTAATAGTATTCAGTAATAAAGAGTCTATCTTATAAACAGGAAGCTGCATATTACCTCCTAAACCTGCGGCAGACAAATATTGCACAGGATTCAGTGTGCTGTCTGCTTTTTCAATCATCCCAAAAATAGGTGTTGTGGTATTTACATAAATATCCTTGGTATCAAATAAGCTTGAACCGCTATCGTACCGGAAAAAAGCAGGGATTTTGCCATTAATAATTGCCTTAACCATAGGAATTCCATTGTCTAACTCAAAGGGAAAAGAAACTTGCAATGTATTGGTAACTTTTTTAGAAAGTGAAATTTCTTTGTTTTGAAAATCAATAGTTACAACAAAATGCTTTAAAAAATCAGTTCCAAGTATGCCATCTAAATGTTGATTAGGAGGCACTAATGAGGTGCTTAAATCATATTTAGTAAGCAGAAGGTTTTTCACGGAGGAGTTTCCAACGGAAATAGATTTAGCATTTACAACAGGAACATCAATTATTCCGGCAGTCCCTTCAACATTATCAATTCTTATGATTTTCAAATTCAGAACATCGGCTGTCTTTTGATCAATGGCTGATGTATTTGCCCCTGTATCAAATAAAAAAAGCAAGCTGTCGTTACTGTTTACTTTTAGTTTTAAAAATATCAAATGTTGATAATATTCGAAAGGTATTACTGATGCATGAACATTTAAGTTAAATGTCAATAATAGGATTAGAGAGAAATTAATTTTTTGAGAATATTTCATTTTTTAAATACACATGACTACCCATTTCCGCTTGCTCTTCTTTTTTCATCTTCTGCGCCGCTGCGGTGTCTACGAGAAGATTGCTGATGATTGCCAAAACGATAAGAAAGTGATAATGTAAATACTCTTGTATCTCTTATTGCTGTGAAATATTCAGTAAAATTAATAAAGTGCATGGCGGCTCTTGGTGCGCTGCTACGGAACAGATCATTGCAAGCTGCTTTCACAGTGAGTTTTCTTTCAAAAAAAATTTTTTGAATACCTAAATTTAAAGAGTATAAAGACTTGAATGTGTAATAACCCCACCGTTGCGGCGTTTGATAATAGCCGCTTATTTCTGCGCTCATATTCGCAGGTAAAACAAAGCTATTTGTCAGGTTTACATCAGCGACAATCTGTCCTGTATTCAACGGTGTGTTCGATAAATTTCCTTTGAACTGATTGTAATTAAGGTTGATGTTGGCAACAAGATTCCACCACTTCGTGACAGATGGTGAATAAGACCCCGAATAACCAAAATAATATTGGTATCCAAGATTTTTATTGCTGTTGATGCTGGTGTTAGGGTTGGTCGTATCTGCTTCGAGTGTTTCTATGATGATGTCTTTACTGACACTATACCCGATGTTGCTTACAAATTTTTGCTTATAAATATGGCTTACTTCTGCCGAATAAGTAAGCGAAGGGAGGAGATAAGGATTACCAATACGTGAATTGGTAGGATCAAGAAAATAACGGAAAGGATTAAGTTGCCGGTAGTTCGGGCGGTCTATTCTTCTGCTAAGTGTAATGCCAATGTCGTTGTGCTTATTGATATGACGCTGCACTGCAAGACTTGGGAATAGCTGTGTATAATTACGGTCAAAAGTTTTGTTAGTGGTTACCTGATTGCCACGCGCAATAGTTTGTTCTGCTCTAAGTCCTGTCTGCAAACTCCACTTTTCGCCATCTTTTGCAATATTCAAGTAGATAGCGTTGATATTTTCACGGTAAAGAAAATGATTGCTTTTAGAAGAATCATATAAATGTCTTCCGCCTGTTTGGTCATGAAACAAGAGTGAATTATCAGCAGTCACCAAACTTGCTTTTGCTCCGGCATCCAGTCTTGCTTTACCCAATATAGGCTGACTATAATCCAACTTCACGGAACGGATTTCCGTTAAGCCCGATAAGTCTCCGAACAATAAATAATCAGGCAATAAAAAGCCACCGTCTGTATTGTAATACTTATTGGTATAACGCTGATAGGTCTGATTCCAGAAGCGGGCATAATCTGCATCAATAGCAAGCGTGCGACCATTGCTATCAAAATCATGACGCAGATAAGCGTTCAGAGAATAATTAAACCATGCATCATTGGACCGATTGGAAGTATTAAAAAATGTATAGGTTTTTCCACTGTCAACACGGGAATAATTATCACCTCGCGGATCGAATAATGCTCGGTCGCCAGTCATGCCTATACCTATAGTTGTTTTTTTAGAAAGATTATGATCTATAGCAAGCGAACCATTATGATTGCGTACAGGGTATATTGTTGCTCCCGTTTGGTTGTATTCTGCAGTAGGGTTTCTGTTTTTATCATAAAATATTCGCTTTATGGTAAGGTTGTTGAAGTTCGCTCGGTTACTGTAGTTGTAAGTAGTATTGATTGTCCATTTATTTTTCCTATAGCTAAGGTTAAACCCGGTATTGATTTTATGATAAACTCCTTGTCCGTAGCCACTATGAACACTGCCATTTATTCCTTTTCTACGATCCTTTTTTGTTTTGATGTTGATAATACCTCCACTCCCTGCTGCATCATACCTTGCACCCGGATTACTGATAATCTCAATTTTTTCTATTGTGGCAGCCGGCATACTTTTTAAAATGTTTGCTAGGTCTGCTCCCTGTAGCGGTGTAATCTTACCGTCTATCATTATGGTTAAACCTGACTTGCCTTTCAATCTTACATTTTCATTTTGATCTACGGTAACACCCGGCGATCGCCCCAGCACCTCTAGCGCATTTGCACCCGTATTTACAATACTATTCTCCACATTCACTACCAGCTTATCAGCGTGTATTTCTATCATTGGTTTTTTTGCACGAACAGTTACTCCGTCCAATTCTTTGTTTTCCTTTAAAGAGATTATTCCCATATCAACATTGCTCCCTTCCAATTTTATCGAATCGGAACTATATGTTTCATAACCAATATGTTTCATTCTAACTTGATAATTTTCAGACTTGATATCATCAAATAGAAAACTGCCCATCTCATCTGTTATAGTTGTTTTCATCAATGAAGAATCTGTCAGCTTTATTAATAAAATATTGGCTTGTGCAACAGGTTTTCCAATTGCATCCTGTACTTTACCAGATATAGTTTGGGCACCGGATATAAAATGAAAAAACAACAGAAGTACAATGACGAGAAACGATTTCATAAAAGTATCGTACAAAAATATTTTCAATAGACTGTGTGTATTTACCCTTGCATAGGGGGAAAACACCGTATTGATAGGGTGAATTATCAGGGTGAGTTTTTAAATTTTACTAAGTGATTTTGTACAAATTATTTAATCAACTGTAAAAGGTTAGAAATCCCCTCTGACTGAAAACTCTCTATATTTACCATCTTGACTTCCACAAACTCATATGATGCAATCATTGTTGGCAGCGGCTTAGGCGGCTTGCTTAGTGCAGTCATTCTTGCGAAAGAAGGAATGAAAGTTTGTGTTCTGGAAAAGAATAAACAAGTTGGTGGATGCCTCCAAACATTCTCTTTAGAAAAACAGGTTTTTGATAGCTGTGTACATTACATAGGTGGTTTGGGAGAAGGACATACTTTGAATAAAATTTTCTCTT